>NZ_JAMOKY010000003.1:0-224345 GCF_024499815.1 Stenotrophomonas testudinis
CGCCGCGTCCGCAGCCGGCCGCGCCTGCTGCAGCCGCGCCTGCGCAGGCGGGCAGTGCCGCAGTGACGCCGCCACCGCCGGCGCAGAGTGAGCCCGCACCGCAGGCTGCGCCTCCGCCGACACCGGTGCAGGCCACTGCAGTTGCCGAGGCGACCACCGATTTCGTGGTGCCGCCGGTCAGCGTGCCGCGCACCGAAGTGAACATCGTGCCGCGTGACAGCACGCCCGCCGTGCGCGAGCTCAGCGTGCAGACGGTGCAGGCGCCTGCGGTGACGATGCAGGTGCGCACGCCGCAGCTGGCCGTGCCTGCCCCTGCGGTGCGCGAAGTACAGGTACAGGAGCGCGAGGTCGCCACGGTGGAGGCACCGGTGGCGCCGCAACCGCTGCGCAGCGCCGAGGTGCAGGTGCGCCTGCCGCAGCAGCGCGAGGTGCAGGTGCGCGAGCGCGAAGTGCAGGCGGTGGTCGACCCGCAGGTGCGGATGGCGGCCGTGCCTGGCCGCGAACCCAGTGTACGCGCGCCGACGGGTCGTGACGTGCAGGTGCGCGAGCGCAGCGTGGCCAACGCGCCGGTCGCTGCGCCGTCTCCCGCCAGTGGTGCCAGCACTGCCACGACGCCGGCTCCCGTCGGCAGCGCGGCCCGCCAATCCAGCACGGCATCGGCGCGACCGGCCGCCAGTGCGGCGACGCCGGCACTGGCCGGTGCGCGTCCCGCCCCGACGCCGGGCAACTGGGCAACACCGGCCAAGGGCGACGACTGGGGTGCGTCGAGCCGCAACCGCGATGGCGCCCAGCAGGGGGCCGCGCAGGCCAGCGCGCGCGGTGCGGGCCAGGGCCTGTTCAACGCAGATGGCAGCGTCAACGTGCCCGGCCAGGAAGGCAAGGGCCCTGCCGAGCGCGGCGCGCCGGGTGGCGACAACGATGGCTGGACCAAGGAACGCATCGCTGAGTCGGGCCGATGGCTGAAGCGGCCGCCGTACGACTACACGCCGACGTCGTTCGACAAGTACTGGGTGCCGCAGGAATCGCTGCTGGCCGAATGGGTGCGCAAGGGCGTCAAGGCGATGGAGATTCCGTTGCCGGGTACCAGCACGAAGATCTCCTGCGTGATCTCGATCCTGCAGGCCGGTGGTGGCTGTGGCCTGAGCGACCCGAACATGCAGGACCAGCCGGCGGTGGCAAGGCCGCCGCCGGACATCCCGTTCAAGAAAGAGCTGCAGGAAGATAACGGCAGCCGGTAACGGCGGACTGTCCGCCGCGTGCCGCGCTGCGCGCTCGCCGGGTGTGACCCGCCGCTACCGTTTACTCGCTCTGCGACAGAAACACCCAGAACGGCACGTCGCGGCCGACCCAGTCGCGGCTGGCTTCGTCCATCACGTCCAGCAGCGTGTCGAAGTCCTTCGCCGCGCCCGCGCGCAGCGCATCCACATCGGCCAGGAACAGGGCGTAGCCCGGTGCCGGCAGCCACTGCAGGTCGCGCAGGTTGTCGGCCAGTGCATCCCAGTTACCGCCGAAGCCGGCCGGGAAATCCAGCTGCGCGGCCAGCCGCGCGAGCAGGGTGCGCTTGTCGGTCACGCCGTGCAGGTCGATGCGGATCACCTTCAGCGAGGCATCGCGCATTGCCGCAGCCAGGTCGCTGATGTCGCCGGTATCGATGGCATAGACGCCAGCGTTGTTGATGTCATGCAGGCCGAGGCCGAAATCGTCGTGGCTCATGGGCGTTCTCCCGGGGCCGGTACGGTGAAGCTGCGGAACGAATCGTAGTGATCGTCGGTGTAATACCACGCCTGTGGAGGGTCGCCGCCGGTGATGATGCGGCGCGCGCCGCGGTTGGATGCACCGGGGGTATCGACCGTGTACTCACGGTAGTAACCGCGCGGTCGCTGCGGCAGGCGCTGCTCGCGGTTGCCGAAGGTAGTGCCGTCCTGGCGGTGCGGGAAGGGGCCGCCGCGCTGGATGAGGGCGATGGTCTGCCGCGCCTCGGCAGGCAGGAAACCGGGCAGGCCATCACGCTGGTCGCTGCCGGCGGCGCGCGCGGCCGGCGCGGCCGGCGCGCTGCGGTTGCTGGCGCCCTGCAGGTCCGGCGCGAACTGCGGTGCCGGCGGCCGCTGGAGGAAATGGTTGGCGACCAGCCCAAGCAGCAGCAGGGCGATGGCGGTGATCAACAGCCGGGGATTGCGCATGGGCCGTGGCGGGCGAGGGACGTGCGTGCACTGTAGCGCCTGCGCGCTGCATCGTGCATGAGGAGCGGTGGTCGCGTCACTGCTGCGTAACAATTGCCAGTGCAATCACCTGCAGGACGCAATTTCCTTTACATCCCCCTTGGTAATCTGGCGGTCTGTCCCCATCATTCAACGCGCACCGCCCGACGACGCCGTCGGGTGCCCTCGCTATCAGGAGATGCATCATGGCCTACACCCTGCCCAAGCTGTCCTACGCCTACGACGCTCTGGAACCGAACATCGATGCGGCAACGATGGAAATCCATCACACCAAGCATCACCAGACCTACATCAACAACGTCAACGCGGCGCTGGAAGGCACCGAGTACGCTGACCTGCCGGTCGAAGAGCTGGTGAAGAAGCTGAAGTCGCTGCCGGAGAACCTGCAGGGTCCGGTGCGCAACAACGGTGGTGGCCATGCCAACCACTCGCTGTTCTGGACCGTGATGGCCCCCAACGCCGGCGGCAACCCGGTCGGTGACGTGGCCAAGGCCATCGACAAGGACCTGGGCGGTTTCGACAAGTTCAAGGACGCCTTCACCAAGGCTGCGCTGACCCGTTTCGGCAGCGGCTGGGCCTGGCTGAGCGTGACCCCGGACAAGAAGGTCGTGGTCGAGAGCACCGGCAACCAGGACAGCCCGCTGATGGAAGGCAACACGCCGATCCTCGGCCTGGACGTGTGGGAACACGCCTACTACCTGAAGTACCAGAACCGTCGCCCGGAATACATCGGCGCGTTCTTCAACGTCATCGACTGGAACGAAGTCGAGCGTCGTTACCAGGAAGCGATCGCCTGATTGCAGTGACTGGATGAAGCGATGAGGCCGGGGGGAACCCCGGCCTTTTCGTTTTCGTGCGACCGCATCCGCCGGGCCATGGCCGGCGAGCGCAGCGGTACGTCTATTCGGTGGTGGCCGGCACACCCTGCAGTCGCAGCGTGGCCATCACACCCAGGCGCAGGGCGGGCAGGTCGCCGTCGGCGGGCAGCAGGATCGCCTGTTGGCGGATGCCCCCGAAATACTTGACCTGGAACAGCACGTCCAGGCCATGGCCGCTGGCGCCGCCGCCGCTGGCGGCCGGGGCGTCCGGCCTGCCCCCGGGGTTGCGCCGCGCCGGCTGGAAGCCGGGCGTGCTGCGTACCAGCTCGGGGGTCGCTGCGGCGAAGTCACCGGCGATCAGACTGGGCATGCCATCGGAGGTGGCACCGATCCAGGTCATCAGGTCGCTGGTCTGGTGCTGGCGTGCGGTGGCTTCGTCCGGTTCGGGGCGCAGGCGGGCTACATAGACGTTGAGCAGGGCCTCGCCCATCCGCAGGCGCATCATGCCGGCGGCGCTGAAGGTGCCGGGCGGATGCAGCAGGGTCACCCCGTCCTCGCTCACCGGCAACCGGGTCAGCATCGCGTTGCCGTGCCGCAGCGGCTGGCTGGGCGGGTCGGCGGTGACGAAATCGCAGCTGTAGCGCAGCCGGCTGGCCAGCCAGCAGGCGGGATTGCGGCCCTGCTGCTGCAGTACCTGCTGCACGGAGATCACATCCGGCTGCAGTTCGGTCAGCAGCTGCAGCACCTGTTCGCGGCGCTGCTTCCACTGCGCGTCATCGCGGCTGGGCAGTTCCAGCGCGGCCACGGTCAGCTGCCGGCCCTCATCAGCGACGGCACCTGCCAGCGGCGTGGCCTGCGGTCGCGCCCACGCCGGCGCGGCCAGCAGCAGCACGAGGCAACCAAGCAGGAGGCGGGCAGGGGGGCGGTGGCGCATAACGATAAGTTTACGCTTTTGCCGTGCAGGTGCCGTGACTTCCGGCAGGGTCGCGACCGCCTGCCATGGATCGGCGGCCCTGTCATGCAGCCCTGCAGCGTGCTTAGCAGCCACTGCTTCCGTAAACTTGCGCCTTTCGCTTTGCAGGAATGCCTTACAGGATGAGCCACGACGCAGTCGCCCCCATCGCCGGCCAGGGAAAGATGCCGCGCCAGATACCCTACATCATCGGCAATGAGGCCTGCGAACGGTTCAGTTTCTACGGGATGCGCAACATCCTGGTGCAGTTCCTGATCACCTCGCTGCTGCTGCAGGAAATCACTGCAGAAGGCCGTGCCGGTGAAGCCAAGGACATCATGCACAGCTTCATGATCGGCGTGTACTTCTTCCCGCTGCTCGGCGGCTGGCTGGCCGACAGGTTCTTCGGCAAGTACCACACCATCCTCTGGTTCAGCCTGGTCTACTGCGCCGGCCATCTCTGCCTGGCGCTGTTCGAGAACAGCCGCGAAGGCTTCTTCCTCGGCCTGGGCCTGATCGCGCTGGGTGCCGGTGGCATCAAGCCGCTGGTGGCCTCGTTCATGGGTGACCAGTTCGACCAGAGCAACAAGCACCTGGCCAAGTTCGTCTTCGATGCCTTCTACTGGATCATCAACTTCGGCTCGCTGTTCGCCTCGCTGCTGATCCCGCTGGTGCTGAAGAACTGGGGCCCGCAGTGGGCGTTCGGCATCCCGGGCATCCTGATGTTCATCGCCACCTTCGTGTTCTGGCTGGGCCGCAGGCGCTACGTGCTGGTGCCGCTGCCGCCGAAGGATCCGCATTCGTTCGCCAACGTGGTGCGCACCGCGCTGACCACGCGCGTGGCCGGGCAGGGCCGTCCGGGCCTGGCCATGGCCGTCGCCGGCGTTGTTCTGGCGGTAGCCTCGCTGGGCCTGGTCGGCAGCCTGGGCATCGTCATCTGCCTGTGCATCGCGCTGGTGCTGGTCCTGGCCGGCATCGGCGGCGGCACCTGGATGCAGCTGGACCGCGCCCGTGGCCAGCACCCGGCCGAAGCCGTGGAAGGCGTGCGCTCGGTGCTGCGCGTGCTGGTCATCTTCGCCCTGACCACCCCGTTCTTCTCGCTGTTCGACCAGAAGGCCTCGACCTGGGTCCTGCAGGGCCAGCAGATGCAGATGCCGAGCTGGTTCACCGCCTCGCAGATGCAGGCACTGAACCCGCTGCTGGTGATGATCCTGATTCCGTTCAACAACCTGGTGCTGTACCCGGCCCTGCGCCGCTTCGGCTTCGAGCCGACCGCGCTGCGCCGGATGACCGCCGGCATCGCCTTCAGCGGCCTGGCCTGGATCGTTGTCGGTGGCATCCAGGTGGTGATGGACGGCGGCAACGCCATGTCCATCTTCTGGCAGATGCTGCCGTACGCGCTGCTGACCTTCGGTGAGGTGCTGGTCTCGGCCACCGGCCTGGAGTTCGCCTACAGCCAGGCACCGCAGGCCATGAAGGGCGTGGTGATGAGCTTCTGGAACCTGACCACCACCATCGGCAACCTGTGGGTGCTGCTGTCGAATGCAGCCGTGCGCAACCACACGGTGACCGAGAAGATCGCCGGGACCGGTCTCAGCGAGGCGGCGTTCCTGATGTTCTTCTTCGCCGGTTTCGCGTTCGTCGCGGCGTTGGCCTTCGGTTGGTATGCAAAACGCTATCGTATGGTCGACAACTACCGCACTGCCTGAGCCTGAGCCGACATGACACCCGTCAATCTGCTGTTGATCGCCATCACCGCCCTCCTGTCGTGGATGGCGTTCAACAACCGCAAGCTGGCCGACCGCCTGATCCTGTGGCCGCCGGCGGTGGACCGTCACCGCCAGTACGACCGCCTGATCACCTACGGCTTCGTCCATGCCGACTGGTCGCACCTGATCTTCAACATGATCACGCTGTTCTTCTTCGGCGGGCAGATCGAGAAGGTGATGCTGTCGTTGACCGGCAGCTGGCTGACCTACCCGGCGTTCTATCTGGGGGCGCTGCTGGTCTCGATCCTGCCGAGCTACCTGAAGAACCAGAAGAACCCGAACTACCTGAGCCTGGGCGCGTCAGGCGCGGTGTCGGCGGTGCTGTTCGCCTTCATTCTGCTCAGCCCGTGGACGATCATCCTGGTGTTCTTCATTCCGGCGCCGGCGATCATCTATGCCGTGTTCTACGTCGGCTACAGCATCTGGATGGACAAGCGCGGCGGCGACCGCATCAACCACAGCGCGCACCTGGCCGGTGCCGCGTTCGGCGTGATCTTCATGCTGGCCATGCAGCCGGCCATCTTCGGCCACTTCCTGGCGCAGCTGTCGAACCCGACCTTCGGGTTCGGCCGCTGAGGGGCGAGGGTCGGATCCCCTGGGATCCGACCCGCGTGGCGGCTCAGGCCGCCCGGATGTTCTGGCCGTAGGTATCGAGCAGGCGCGAGTAAACCTCCTCGCCGATCCGCTGGAAGTCCTGGTCGTCGGTCTGACCTTCCACTGCCAGCTGCAGCAGGCCCTCCAGCAGGGCGTGGTCGGTATCGGTATGGGAATCGCTGGGGTGCATGGCGGGCCTCCAAAGGCATGACGCAGGGGCAACAATCGCAAGGGGCGTGCCAATCGGGCCGTATCCCTCCAGAGGGGATAGCGGCCGCCATCGCTGCAGCTTGAGGGTCCGGATCTGACGCAGATCGTCCAGACCTGCCCCTGTTCAGGCTTCACACGGTCATGGCGCCCGGCTGCGCACCATGCGCGCAGTCGTCGCAGGAGACAGTCACATGGCTTCGGTCACGCCCCCCGGTCTGGCCTATGAGGTCGAGCACGACCAGGCCAACCACCGTTTCATCGCCCATGTGCGTGGACAGCGGGCACTGCTGGACTACCAGATCAAGCGGCGGCGCATGGTCATCACCCATACCGAGGTGCCCGAGCCGATCGCCGGCCGCGGCATCGCCGGTGAGCTGACCCGGGTCGCGCTGCGCTTTGCCCGCGAGCACAAATACAAGGTGGTGCCGGCCTGCGCCTACGCCGAGGCGTTCCTGCAGCGGCACGAGGAGTTTCACGACCTGCTGGTAGGCTGAATGCAGCGGGCCACGCTTCAGCCATCGCAGGCGATGATGTACGAACATGAACAGGGGATCCCGATGAAGACTGGAAACAACCGGCTGCTGCGCGTGAGCGCGCTGGCCGGCGCAATGGGTGTGCTGCTGCTGGCCGGTTGCCAGCGTGGTGAAGAGGCGGCTCCGGCCCCTGATGCGGCACCGGCGGCAGAAGCTGCCGCGACCGAGCCGACGCCTGCCACCGAAGCGCCGCTGGACCTGCGCGACGTGGTGGAGAACAACGAGCGCGAAGTGGTCGGCATCAGCTACCCGGCAGGCATCGACCGCTACCCAGGCCTGGCGCGCGCGCTGCAGGACTACGCCACCACCGCCCGCGGCGACCTGCAGCAGGCGCTGGACGGGCTGGGCAATGACAAGCCGACCATGCCGTACGAACTGTCGCTGAGCTTCGAGAAGGTGCTGGAGACCCCGCAGCTGGTGGTGGTCAGTGCCGATGGCAGCCGTTACACCGGTGGCGCCCATGGCGAGCCGCTGGTGGCGCGTTTCGTGTGGCTGCCGCCGCAGCAGCAGATGCTCAGCGCCAGCACGCTGGTGGCCGATGACAAGGGCTGGAAGGCGATCAGTGATTTCGTCGCCGACCAGCTGCGCGAGCGCGTGGCCACCCGCCTCAGCAGCGAGGACATGCAGCCGGCTGATCTGCAGGAATCGCTGCGCAATGCTTCGCGGATGATCGCCGAGGGCACCGGCCCGCAGGCCGAGAACTTCAGCCAGTTCCAGCCGCTGACCGACGACAAGGGCCAGATCACCGCGCTGCGTTTCGTGTTCCCGCCCTACCAGGTGGGGCCGTATTCGGATGGCACGCAGACGGCCGATGTGCCGGCCGCGGTGCTGCTGCCGCACGTGGCCAAGGATTACGTGGCGCTGTTTGCACGCGGGTAACCGCAGACGGAGGATACGTGGACACAGGGTTGCAGGAGCGGGTTGCCGGCCTGCTCCAGGAAGCCGGGGTCCGCATCGGCGGCACCCAGCCGCAGGACATCCAGGTGCATGACCCGCGCTTCTTCGCGCGGGTCATCGCCCAAGGTTCGCTCGGGCTTGGCGAAAGCTACGTGGACGGCTGGTGGGATGCCAACGTCCTGGATGACTTCCTGGTCCACCTGATGATGGCGCACTTGGACGAACGCGTGCATGGCTGGCGCGAGTTGGCCGATGCGCTGAAGGCACGGCTGTTCAACCTGCAGGCCGGGCAGGGCAGCTATGAAGTCGGCCGCCGCCATTACGACCTGGGCAACGATCTGTACCAGGCCATGCTCGGCCAGCGCCTGGTCTACAGCTGCGGGTACTGGCGCAATGCCGCCGACCTGGATGCCGCGCAGGAGGCCAAGCTCGACCTGGTCTGCCGCAAGCTGGGCCTGCGCCCGGGCCAGCGCGTGCTGGACATCGGCTGTGGCTGGGGCGAGGCACTGAAGTACGCCGCCGAGCGTTATGGGGTCAGTGGTGTGGGCGTGACCATTTCGCAGGAGCAGGCCGCGTTCGCCCGTGAGCTGTGCGCGGGCCTGCCAATCGAGATCCGCCTGCAGGACTACCGCGATCTGGACGAGCCGTTCGATGCGGTGTTTTCCATCGGCATGTTCGAGCACGTGGGCGACAAGAACTACGACAGCTTCTTCGAGGTGGCGCGGCGCTGCCTGTCGCCGCGCGGGCTGCTGCTGTTGCACAGCATCGGCAGCAACGTATCCCGCCACCGCACCGATCCGTGGATCGCGCGTTACATCTTCCCCAATTCGATGCTGCCCTCGGCGGTGCAGATCACCCGGGCCTTCGAAGGCCGCTTCGTGCTGGAGGACTGGCACAACTTCGGCACCGACTACGACCTGACCCTGCAGGCGTGGCGGCGCAACGTGGAGGCGGCGTGGCCGCAGCTGGATGCGCGCTACGACGAGCATTTCCGCCGCATGTGGCGGTTCTATCTGGCCGGATCGATGGCCACGTTCCGCTGCCGGCATGCGCAGCTGTGGCAGCTGGTGCTGTCGCCGGAGGGTGTGCGCGGCGGGTATGTGGCACCGCGTTAGATGGCATGGTCAGGGTCGGAGCCCATCCCAACAAAAAACCGCCCGGCTTCCCGGGCGGTTTTCATTTCACGCTACCGTGCAGGCGATCAGTTGCCGGCGCCGGTCAGGCCGCGCTTTTCCAGCAGCGGTTCGATCTGCGGCTCGTGGCCGGCGAAATCGCGGAACAGCTGCATGGCATCCACGCTGCCGCCCTTAGACAGCAGGGTCGCACGGAAGTGGTCGCCGTTCTTGCGGCTCAGGCCACCGTTGTCCTTGAACCACTTCTGGGTGTTGGCGTCCAGCACTTCCGACCAGATGTAGGCGTAGTAGCCGGCCGAGTAGCCGCCCATGATGTGGCTGAAGTACGGGGTACGGTAGCGCGGCGGAACCGGCGCGTAGTAGATGCCGTCCTTCTCCAGCGCGGCGCGCTCGAAGGCCATCACGTCCTTCGCCGCCGGCACCTTGTCGGCCGCCAGCTGGTGCCAGTTCTGGTCCAGCATCGCTGCACCCAGGTATTCGGTGGTGGCGAAGCCCTGGTTGAACTTGGCCGCAGCCAGCACCTTGTCCAGCAGCGCCTGCGGCATCGCCGAACCGTTCTGGTAGTGCTTGGCGTAGTTCTTCAGGATGGCCGGGTTGTCGGCCCACATTTCGTTGACCTGCGAGGGGAACTCGACGAAGTCGCGCGGCACGGCGGTGCCCGAGAAGTACGGGTACTTCACGTTGGAGAACATGCCGTGCAGGGCGTGGCCAAATTCGTGGAACGTGGTGCTCACCTCATCCCAGGTCAGCAGGGTCGGCTGGCCGGCCGGCGGCTTGGGGATGTTGAGGTGGTTGGCGACCACCGGTTTGAAGCCGGTCAGCTTGGACTGCGAGACGTAGGAGTTCATCCAGGCGCCACCGCGCTTGGACGCACGTGCGTACGGATCGAAGATGAAGATCGCCAGCTGGCTGCCGTCGGCATCGAACACGTCATAGACGGTGACGTCGTCGTGGTACACCGGCAGGTCGGTGCGCTGCTTGAAGGTCAGGCCGAATTCCTGGTTTGCGGCGAAGAACACGCCGTTCTCCAGCACGTTCTTCATTTCGAAGTACGGCTTGAGTTGGGATTCGTCGAAGTTGTACTTGGCCTGGCGCACCTTCTCGCTGTAGAACGCCCAGTCCCACGGCTCGAGCGCGAAGGTCTTCTTGCCGGCGGCCTTCTGTTCCTTGTCGATCATCGCCTGCAGGTCGGCGGCTTCGCGCTTGGCGTTGGCCACGGCGGCCGGGGCCAGCTTGCCCAGCATCGCGTTGACGGCTTCGGGGTTCTTCGCGGTCTGGTTGGTCAGGTTGTAGGCGGCGAAGTTCGGGAAGCCCATCAGCTTCGCCTTGTCGGCGCGCAGCTGCATGATGCGCGAGACCAGGGCGGTGTTGTCGAACTCACCACCGCGGCTGCCACGGGTGATCGAGGCTTCGTAGATCTTCTGGCGCAGCTCGCGGTTGGCCAGGTTGGTCAGCGGCGGCTGGCCGGTGGTGTTGAGCAGGGTGATCACGTACTTGCCGTCCAGGCCGCGGGCCTTGGCGGCTTCGGCGGCTGCGGCGATCTGTTCCTGCGACAGGCCGTCGAGCTGCTTGACGTCGTCGACGGTGATCGCCGAGGCGTTCACTTCCGACTGCACGTTCTGGCTGAACTTGGTGCCCAGGTTGGCCAGCTCGGCGTTCATGGTCTTCAGCGTGGCCTTGTCGGCCTCGGACAGCTTGGCGCCGGAGCGCACGTAGTTGTCGTAGTACTTCTCGACCAGGCGCACGCCTTCGGCGTCCAGGCCCAGCTGGCTGCGGGTGTCATACAGCGCCTGGATGCGGGCGAACAGCTTGCCGTTCAGCGCGATCGCATCGCTGTGCGCGGCGAACTTCGCCGAGTAGTCGGCCTGCAGCTTCTTGCGCGCATCATTGGTATCGGCGCCGACCAGGCTGAAGAACACGGTGGTCGCGCGGTCCAGCACGTCACCGCTCTTTTCCAGGGCGATGATGGTGTTGTCGAAGGTCGGCTTGGCCTTGGTGTTGGCAATCGCCTCCACTTCCTTCAGCTGCTGCGCCATGCCGGCGTCGAAGGCCGGGGCGAAGTCGCTGTCCTTGATCTTGTCGAACTGCGGGAAGTGCAGCGGCAGCGGGCTGTCGGCGAAGAACGGGTTGGCCTGCTGCGCATTGGCGGCAGCAGCCGGGGGGGCGGCGCTGGCCGAATAGGCGGGCAGGGCAAGGCCGAGGGTCATGGCCACGGCAAGGGCAAGGCGGGTGGTCAAGGCGGTACTCCGGTAAGACAGACAAGTGCCCGAGGTTAACCCGCCCGGCCCGGGCGCCACTTGTGTCAAAAGGCATGCCCGACGGCGCAAACCGGCGCGGCCTGCGATTACCATGGGGCTCCCCCTGCGGACGGTACGCCATGCCCAACGCCTTCGACTTCGGTTTCGTGGACCTGGATGGCCAGCCGCAGGCATTGGCGCAGTACCAGGGCCGGCCGCTGCTGCTGGTCAACGTTGCCAGCCGCTGCGGCTTCACCCCGCAGTACACCGGCCTGGAACAGCTGTGGCAGGACTACCGCGACCGCGGTCTGGTGGTGGTCGGCTTCCCCTGCAACCAGTTCGGCGGGCAGGAGCCTGGCGACGCGGCGCAGATCCGCCAGTTCTGTTCGCTCGACTACCCGCTCAGCTTCCCGCTCTCGCAGAAGATCGAGGTCAACGGCGAGGGCGCCGACCCGCTGTGGCACTGGCTGTCGCACGAGAAGCGCGGCCTGCTGGGCATCGCCCGCATCAAATGGAACTTCAGCAAGTTCCTGCTCGACCGGCAGGGCCAGGTGGTGGCGCGCTATGCGCCGACCACCGCACCGGAACAGCTGCGCAGCGCGATCGAAGCGCTGCTGTAGAGCCGAGCCCATGCTCGGCTCTACTGACTCATCCGCCGGGCATGGCCCGGCGCTACCGGGGTGCCTTACTTCTCGACGAAGGCGCGTTCGAACACGTAGTGGCCGAGCTGGCCAATACGCGGCGACACCTGGAAGCCACGCGCGTCGAGCACGGTGCGCAGGTCGGCCAGCATCTGCGGGCTGCCGCAGATCATCGCGCGGTCGTTCTCCGGGCTCATTTCCGGCAGGCCCAAGGTGCGCTGCATCTCGCCGCTTTCCATCAGCTGGGTCAGGCGGCCCTGGTTGGCGAACGGTTCGCGGGTGACGGCTGGGTAGTACAGCAGCTTGTCGCCGATCATCTCGCCGAGGAACTCGTGCTCACGCAGTTCCTTCTCGAAGTAATCGCGGTAGGCCAGGTCCTTCTCGTAGCGCACGCCGTGGCAGAGGATCACCTTCTCGAAGCGCTCGTAGGTTTCCGGGTCCTTGATGACCGACAGCCACGGCGCCATGCCGGTGCCGGTACCCAGCAGGTACAGGTTCTTGCCCGGGTGCAGGTCGCTGATCAGCAGGGTGCCGGTGGGCTTCTTGCCGACCAGCACCTTGTCGCCCGGCTTGATGTGCTGCAGGCGCGAGGTCAGCGGGCCGTCCTGCACCTTGATGCTGAAGAACTCCAGGTGTTCTTCCCAGTTGGCACTGGCGATGGAGTACGCGCGCAGCAGCGGTCGCGCCTCGGTCTCCAGGCCGATCATCACGAACTGGCCGTTCTCGAAACGGAAGCCGCTGTCGCGGGTGAGGGTGAAACTGAAGTAGGCATCGGTCCAGTGGCGGACCTCAAGCACCGTTTCGGCGCCGAAAGCGGAAGACATGGGGGCACATTCAGGCAATGGATTCGTCCCCGCCATTCTACCTCAAATGAGAGGGGTTCTCATTATCCGGAACGAGAGGCGTTCTCAGGGCCACTCAGCGGTACCCAGCGGCCTGCAGTTCGAACAGCTCGGCGTAGCGCCCTCCCTGGGCCATCAGCTCCTCGTGGGTGCCGCTGGCCTCCAGCCGGCCCTCGGCCAGCACCAGGATGCGGTCGGCCATGCGCACCGAGGAAAACCGGTGCGAGATGAGCACGGCGGTGCGCCGGTCGGCCAGCTCGCGGAAGCGCTGGAACACTTCGAATTCGGCGCGGGCATCGAGCGCAGCGGTCGGCTCGTCGAGGATCATCACCTGCGCATCGCGCATCCACGCGCGGGCGATGGCGATCTTCTGCCACTGCCCGCCGGACAGGTCCACGCCCTGCTTGAAGCGGCGGCCGATCAGCTGCTCGTAGCCTCCGGGCAGGGCATCGATCACTTCTTCGGCCATGCCCCGCCGCGCGGCATCGGCGATGCGCGCCTGGTCGGCCATCGCCTCCACCTGGCCGACGCCGATGTTCTCGCCGGCGGTGAGGTTGTAGCGCACGAAGTCCTGGAAGATCACGCCCAGGTTGGCGCGCAGGTCATCCAGGTCGTAATCGCGCAGGTCGCGGCCATCGAGCAGGATGCGGCCTTCGTCCGGTTCGTACAGGCGTGCCAGCAGCTTGACCAGGGTGGTCTTGCCGGCACCGTTCTCGCCCACCAGCGCCAGCACTTCACCGGCGTGCAGCTGGAAATCCAGATGACGCACCGCCCACTGCTCGGCATCGGGGTAACGGAAGCCGACGTTCTCGAACACGAAACCCTGCTGGATTGGCCGCGGCACGCTGACGGCGCCCTCGCGGGAGTGGATTTCCGGTTCGATCTGGAAGAACGAATACAGATCGTCCAGGTACAGCGCCTGGCTGGCCACCTGCGAGAAGCCGATCAGCAGGCCTTCCAGCAACTGGCGCAGGCGCAGGAAACTGCCGGCGAGGAAGGTCAGGTCGCCGATCGAGAAATCGCCGCGCACCGTGCGCCAGGCGATATAGGCATAGGCGGTGTAGTAACCCAGCGTGCCCAGCGCAGCCAGCACCGTGCCCCAGAACGCGCGCCGCCGCGCCAGCGCCCGGTTGGCCAGGAACAGTGCAGCCGACAGCCGCCGGTAGCGCTCCACCAGGAAGCGGTGCAGGTTGAAGATCTTCACTTCCTTGGCCGTTTCCACGCTTGCGCCGAGCTGGCGCAGGTAGTCCAGCTGGCGCCGCTCCGGCGTCCACAGGAAGTTGAGGCTGTAGCCGGCGGCGTTGAAGTGCGATTCGCCGATGAAGGCCGGCACCAGCGCCAGCGCCAGCAGCAGGATCAGCCACGGCGCATAGACCAGCAGGCCGACCGCCAGGCTGGCCACGGTGATCGCGTCCTGCACCTGGCCGAACAGCTGGCTCATCAGGTTCATCCGGCCCATGGTCTGGCGCCGCGCACGGTCCAGCTTGTCCTGCAGGTCGGGGTCTTCGAAGTCCTCCAGGTCCAGCGTCGCGGCGTGTTCCATCAGGCGCACGCTGGTGGCGTTGGCGAACAGTTCCGACAGCAGCGCATCGGCATAGCTGACCAGCCGGCCGAGCAGGTCGGAGGCGATGGCCAGGCCGAACTCCAGCGCCAGCAGGCCCAGCAGCGGATTCAACAGGCCACTGGACAATGCCTCGCCCAGCGGTGGGAAGCCGGCCCCGTGCTGGCTCAGGTGCAGGGCGGTATCGATGATGAGCTTGCCCACGTACAGCATCGCCACCGGCAGCAGCGCACGGATCAGGCGCAGGCCGAGGCTGGTAAGGGTCAGCGCGGGGCTGGTCTGCCAGACCTGGCGCAGGAACGGCGGCAGGTTGCGCATCGCCTTGAAGCGCTGGCGCAGGCTGGGTTTCTTTTCGGTGGCAGCAGGCATGGCGCCATTGTGCGCGCGTAACGCGTGGAGAGGGGGTCAGATCCCTTCGCTGCGTGAAGGGATCCGCCCCCTCATATCCACGCCTTGCGTGGATCCAACGTGTCGACCAAGGTCGACACCTGCCAACAGCGGCAGGACATCTGTCGAAGGCGGGGTGGGTCAGGTTGCAGGGGCGTGAGCCGCATGGATGCGGCGACCGAGCTTACATGGACGTACTTGCAGCCCCCTGCGACCTGACCCACCCCGCCATCCCACAGTACCCAGCTGTTGACGTTGCCCTTGCTCCGGCTGTCGCCTCTGCGGGTGCCGGGCGCAGCCCGGCCAGAAAACCCCTTTACGGCAGCGGCGGCAGCAGCCCTGCACCCAGCCGGTTCCAGGCATTGATCACCGCGATGCCCATGCTCAGGTCACTGATGCCCTTCTCATCGAAGTGCGGCGCCAGTGCATCGAATGCCGCCTGTGACGGCGCGCCCTCGGTCAGCCGGGTCAGGGCCTCGGCCCAGCCCAGCGCGGCACGCTCGCGTGCATCGAAGAAACGGCTTTCGTGCCAGGCCGGCAGCGTGTCGAGCTTGCGCGGCTCGATGCCGCCCTTGCGCAGCGCGGTGCCGTGCATGTCCATGCAGTAGCCGCAGCCGTTGAGCTGGGACACGCGCAGGAACAGCAGTTCCATCAGTGTCGGGTCGATCGAACTGTCATGCACCGCCTTGCTGGTGGCCAGCAGGCCCTTGAACGCATCGGCGGCCAGGCGGGTATAGGGGACGCGGGGAGAAGCATGGTCGGACATTTTCAGCTCCACGACGGCCACGGTGGCCGTCTTTCACTACAAGGACGCCGTGCCGTCCGCGTTCGTGACACGCCCACGCAGTTTTTCCGGATTGAGCACGCTGTACACGTTGGCGATGCGGCCCTCGGCCACTTCGATGGTGGTCACCGAGTGCAGCTGGTCGCCGAGGAAGCGCAGGATCGCCGGCTCGCCATTGACCCAGCCCAGCTGCGCGGTGTGGCCCAGGCCGCGGCGCGCGATCGCCCAGAACAGGCGGCCGATGCGTTCGGCACCCAGCAGCGGGCGCACCGCCGCGGTGACCACGCCGCCGCCGTCGGACACCAGCCGCGCGTTGGCATGCAGCAGCGCCTGGATGGCCTCGCTGTCGCCACGCTGGGTGGCGTCCATGAAGCGCGCCAGCAGCTGCCGGTGCTGGCAGGTATCGGCGTTGAAGCGCGGCCGGCCGGCCTGCAGGCGCTGTTTCGCCCGGTGCACCAGCTGGCGGCAGTTGGCCTCGCTCAAGCCGAGCAGCGCGGCGATCTGCCGGTAGTCGTGGTCGAAGGCCTCCTTCAGCAGGAAGGCGGCGCGTTCCTCCGGTCCCAGCTGCTCCAGCAGGGTCAGGAAGGCCACCGAGACCTCGTCGGCGCGGGCATGGGCCACGGCCGGGTCGCTGGCCGGTTCTGCGGCCAGGCTGATCTCCAGCGGTTCAGCCAGCCACGGGCCGACGTAGTGGACCCGCTCGCGCCGGGCCGCGCGCAGCCGGTCCAGGCCAAGCCGCGTGGTGGTGGTGACCAGCCAGGCCTCGGGGTCGCGCACAGCGGCCGGATCGGCGCCGGACCAGCGCAGCCAGGCATCCTGGACCACGTCCTCGGCATCGCTGCGGCTGCCCAGCAGGCGGTAGGCCAGCGCCATCAGGCGCGGGCGGTGGGTCTGGAAGGCGGATTCAGTGTTCATGTCGACCAGGACGCCGGGGAGGGATGAAGCGTGACAGGGCCCTCGTGCGATCTTGCCGGCCAGCGGCCGGCGCCACCACCCCTGCAGCCGGGGGAGGGGGTAAAATGGAGGATTACCCCCCGCCAGCCTCGAGCAAGCGAGCAAGCCGTGACATCGATCAAGCAGGAAGACCTCATCCAGTCCATCGCCGACGCGCTGCAGTACATCTCGTACTACCACCCGGTCGACTACATCAAGAACCTCGCCGCCGCCTACGAGCGTGAGGAGTCGCCGGCCGCGAAGGAAGCGATGGCCCAGATCCTGATCAATTCGCGGATGTGCGCCGAAGGCCACCGTCCGATCTGCCAGGACACCGGCATCGTCACCGTGTTCCTGGAAATCGGCATGGACGTGCGCTGGGACGACGCGACCATGGGCGTGGAAGACATGGCCAACGAAGGCGTGCGCCGCGCCTACCTGCACCCGGACAACAAGCTGCGCGCTTCGGTGCTGGCTGATCCGGCCGGCAAGCGCGTCAACACCAAGGACAACACCCCGGGCGTGGTCAACGTCAAGGTGGTGCCGGGCAACACCGTCGACGTCATCGTCGCCGCCAAGGGTGGTGGTTCGGAAGCCAAGACCAAGTTCGCCATGCTCAACCCGTCTGACTCGATCGTCGACTGGGTGCTGAAGACCGTGCCGACCATGGGCGCCGGCTGGTGCCCGCCGGGCATGCTCGGCATCGGCATCGGCGGTACCGCTGAAAAGGCGATGCTGCTGGCGAAGGAAGCGCTGATGGAGCCGATCGACATCACCGATCTGCAGGCCCGTGGTGCATCCAACCGCATCGAAGAGCTGCGCCTGGAGCTGTACGAGAAGGTCAATGCGCTGGGCATCGGCGCGCAGGGCCTGGGTGGCCTGACCACCGTGCTCGACATCAAGATCAACGATTATCCGACCCACGCGGCCAACCTGCCGGTGGCGATGATCCCGAACTGCGCGGCCACCCGCCATGCGCACTTCACCCTGGATGGCAGCGGTCCGGTGATGCTGGATCCGCCGTCGCTGGAAGACTGGCCGAAGCTGACCTACGACTCGTCCAAGGGCACCCGCGTGGACCTGGACACGATCACCCCCGAAGACGTGGCCAACTGGAAGCCGGGCCAGACCCTGCTGCTCAACGGCAAGCTGCTGACCGGCCGCGACGCCGCGCACAAGCGCATGGTCGACATGCTCAACAAGGGCGAGGAACTGCCGGTCGACCTGAAGGGTCGCTTCATCTACTACGTCGGCCCGGTCGATCCGGTGCGCGACGAAGTGGTGGGCCCGGCCGGCCCAACCACCGCCACCCGCATGGACAAGTTCACCGAGCAGGTGCTGGCACAGACCGGCCTGCTGGGCATGGTCGGCAAGGCCGAGCGCGGCCCGGCCGCCATCGAGGCCATCAAGAAGCACAAGTCGGCCTACCTGATGGCCGTCGGTGGCTCGGCCTACCTGGTGTCCAAGGCGATCAAGGCGGCCAAGGTCGTCGGCTTCGCCGACCTGGGCATGGAAGCGATCTACGAGTTCACCGTGCAGGACATGCCGGTGACCGTGGCGGTCGATTCCACCGGCGAATCGGTGCACAAGACCGGTCCGCGTGAGTGGCAGGCCCGCATCGGCAAGATTCCGGTGGTGGTGGAGTAAGCCCCACCGATTGCAGGAGAACGGCGCCGCAGGGCGCCGTTTTTCGCTTGACGCCGCACGAAGGTCGGCATTGCTAGGCTTCGCTGGGTTTTCCGATGTATTGAACAGGGAGTGTCCAATGTCATTGTTTCGATGCCTTGCGCTGTTGTGTGTTGTTTCCCTCGCCGCCTGCAGCAGCAGCGGCGATCTGTACGACGGCGCACCCGGCAACAACGCCAGCGCGCAGTGCGTGATGGCATGCCAGCAGTACCGCAATGCCTGCCTGGCCCGTTCGGATTCGGACCGTCGCTCGACCTGCGATGCGCAGGCGGCGAGCAAGTGCGACCGGATCAAGGATGACGAGATGCGCCGCTCCTGCATGTCGCAGGCGCAGGCCTGCATGGACCAGTCGCCGTTGATCAGCTGCAGCCAGGACGCCGACAGCTGCATGGCCTCCTGCGGCGGTGGCTGAGCCGTTGGGCCCATAATCGGCGCTTCCCGCAACCGGAGTCGTCGCATGCGCACTACGCTATATGGGTCTGTCAGCACTGCCTCGCTGGTGGTGCACTGGCTGCTGATCGAACTGGGCATCGAGCACGAACTGGTGCTGCTGGATTTCGATCGGCGCGAGCACAAGTCGGCGCAGTACCTGGCGCTGAACCCGGCGGGTGTGGTGCCGACGCTGATGATCGATGGCCAGGTGCTGACAGAAGCGGCCGCCATCGCGCTGTACCTGGCCGATCGCCGCCCCGAGGCCGGCCTGCTGCCGGTCCCGGGTACGCCCGCACGTGGCGAGGCGTATCGCTGGATGTTCTGGTGCGCCAACACCCTGCAGCCCGCCTACCGCGCGTGGTTCTACCCGCATGAAGCGGCCGGCGAAGCGAATGTGGCCGCCACCCAGGCGATGGCCCGGCAACGCCTGGAGGCTGCCTGGCAGCAGATGGCCGCACACCTGCAGACGCAGGGACCGTATGTGCTGGGCGAGGCGCCCAGCGTGGTCGATTTCATGCTGGTGATGCTGATGCGCTGGTCGCGCAACATGCCCACGCCCACCGACAACCTGCCGGTGCTGAAGATCTACGCGCAGCGGATGAAGGCACGCCCATCGTTCGCAGAGACCTACCGCCGCGAAGGCATCACCGACTGGCTGTAACCCGTTCTGTAGCGCCGAGCCATGCTTGGCTGCTCGTCGCTCCCTGTGGAGTCGAGCTTGCTCGACTGCCGTTAACCTCCAGTCGAGCAAGCTCGACTCTACGGAACAGCAGCCGAGCACGGCTCGGCTCTACCAAAGCGGGGCGGGTTACAGGAGTTCCCGCACGGTTTCCGGCGGGCGGCACAGGCGTGTGCCCTTGGGGGTGCGCACGATCGGGCGGTTGATCAGGCGCGGGTGTTCGGTCATCGCGGCCAGCAGGGTGGCTTCATCGACACCGGCCAGGCCCAGTTCGGCGAACTGCGGCTCCTTGCTGCGCACCAGGTCGGCGGCGGCCAGGCCGGATTCGGCCAGCACCTGGTGCAGGGTGGCCACGTCAGGCGGGGTGCCCAGGTAGTCGACCACCACCGGCTCGATCCCGGCTTCGCGGATCAGCGCCAGCGCGCCGCGCGAATTGCTGCAGGCCGGGTTGTGCCAGATCGTCACCGTCATCAGAACCACTCCAGCAGCGATACGCCCACGCCCACGTAGGTGGCCTTGTGGTTGTAGTCGATCATGCTTTCGCCGTAGCCATCGAACACCTGGATGTGGCCGCGCAGCAGGTTGCTGATCGGGAAGCCGTAATCGAGCTGCAGCGCGCCGTGCGAACGGTCGCCGGTGCGCAGTGAATGGCGCGCCATCAGCGCGATTTCATGGCCGTTGCGGTTCCAGATCAGGGTCGCGTCGCCACGGCCCATGTAGTCCTCGATGTCCGGATTGTTGTCATCGCTGCGACTTTCCGGGATGCGGTACCAGGGGCGCAGCACCAGCGCCCAGTTCTCGCGGTCCAGGCCGATGTTGAGCATCACCCGGTTCCAGCTGCGCGACAGCGGGTCAGGGCGGCCGTTGGACTGGTGGTTGAGGCTGATCCCGGTCATGCGCCCACGCCAGCCACCGATCGAGTAGCCGTTGCGGAACACCATCATCACTTCCGGTTCGTAATTGGTCTCGCGGAACGGGCGCGAGTTCTCGGCGTTGTAGGCCTGCCAGCGCGAGCTCTGGGTGTAACCGGCCCAGATGTCACCGTTGTCGCCGAACAGGTTCTCGGCGATCTTGGTCTTGAAGCTGATCTGGAACTTCAGCTCGGTGCTGTCCAGTACCTGCGGCGTGGTCACGCTGTTGGCCGGGTTCGGCGACTGCGGCATCTGGTTCTTGTCACTGGTCCAGAAGGCGGGCAACAGGTAGACCGGCTTGTAGGCGCGCAGCTGGAACGGGCCCAGCTTGGAGTCCTCGGCCAGCTCCCAGCGGCTGTCCAGCAGCGAGCCGCGGCCGGCATTGGCCAGGGCGCTGTCGTCCGGTGCCGGGCGGAAGATGTCGCCCACGCGGGTACGCAGCTTTTCTTCGCCTTGGCTGAGGCGCGACGCCTGGCGTTGTTCACGCAGGCTCTGTGCGGCCTGCTGGGCGGCGGCGTCTGCCTCGGCGGTGGCCTGGGCGTTGCGACCGAAAAGTCGGTCATAGCAGGCCAGGCGCGCGGCGTCACTGTCGACGGCGGCGCAGCCAGCCGGCGCAGCGGTGGGAGTGGGCGCGATTTCCTGCGCGGCCAGCGGCGCACTGGCCAGGGCCAGCGCCAGCGGCGCGAAGCGGGGGAGCAGCGTGGGGAGGGTCATGGCAGCAGGCCCTTCAGAGGATGAATACGGGAAGACACACAGTGTGGCGGCTGCCCGCAGCAACGGCCAGCCCCTTGGTTTATGCCCGGCGCGGGCGTGCGCATGGCGTGAAGGCGGGGGCCTCACAGGAACCAGGCAAAGGCGAACAGGCCCAGCATTGCGATCACCACGGCCAGCTTCAGGGCAAGGCCAAGCAGGATGCCCAGCCACGTGGCCATGCCGACTTTGGTCGAGCGCCCCAGCTCGCGGGTGTGCCAGTACTCGCCCAGCAGGGCACCCAGCAGCGGGCCGGCGAACAGCCCGATGGGCATGAAGAACAGGCCGACGATGCTGCCGATGAAGGTACCCCAGAGTGCCTTGCGACTGGCCCCGACCCGCTGCGCCCCCACCACCGTGGACAGTACGTCAGCCACCAGGGACAGCGCGGTGAGGACACCGAGGGCCACCAGCGTGGGCCAGCCGACATGGGCAAAGCCGTCAGCCCATGCCGCTAGCAGCAGGCCGACGAACACCAGTGGCACCCCGGGCAGGGCCGGCAGGATCACGCCGGCAATGCCAACCAGGACGAAAATGACCGCTAGCAGATACAAGATGAATGAGAGGTCCATGCTGTCCCGTATGGTTGTCTTTTTGGGGTTGACACTTTGAGATTTTGGCAGTTGATTTTTCGTTTTGCTCGGGTTAAGTTGCAGTCGCTGAGCTTGGCAAGGTCACCGTGGATCGTGGCCTGATGAAGCAAGATCTAACCGATCCGCTGCATCGTTGCACCTCGCTTCCCCCTTGCTTGTCAGCCGCCCAACAGGCGTTTCCAACAACAAGAGAGTCACCAGGGAGTGAGTGAGATGGCTGATCGCGAGACCGGTACCGTAAAGTGGTTCAACGATGCAAAGGGCTTCGGCTTCATCAGCCGTGAAAACGGCGAAGACGTGTTCGTGCATTTCCGTGCCATCCAGACCCAGGGCTTCAAGAGTCTGAAGGAAGGCCAGAAGGTCACCTTCACCGTCGTGCAGGGCCAGAAGGGCCTGCAGGCCGATGCCGTAGAGCCGGTCTGAAGACCCGCCTGCAATGCATCGCACGAAAAAGGCCCGCGCAAGCGGGCCTTTTTCATTGCCACCGTCGGCTGCTGGATCAGCGCAGGACGACGCGGCCGTTGACGACGCGGACGTAGGTGTTTTCGCGGATACCAGCCAGGTCGCGCTGGTTGACCACGATGGTGCGGCCATCGTCCATGCGCACGGTGATGTCGTAGGTATCGCTGGTCACGTTCTTCTGGATCTGGTTGCCGGCGAGGGCACCACCCACCGCGCCTGCGGCGGCAGCGACATTCTTGTTGCCGCGGCTGCCACCGGTGTGGTCGGAGATCTCATGGCCGGCCACGGCGCCGACGATGCCGCCGAGGATCGCGCCGGTCGCGCTGGGCGCGGTACGGCCCGAGGCCACGGTGTTGATGCGGGTCACGATGCCGCAGTCGGCGCAACGGTTCTGGTTGTAGCCGTTGTTGTTGCCGTAGCCACCATTGTTGTAGCCACCGTTGTTGTAACCACCGCCGCCGTAACCGGGCGAGGTGGCGCAGCCGGCCAGGGCGAGCGTAGCAATGACACTGGCGGCGATGAGCTGGATCTTCATGGGGCGTCTCCTGGCCGTGAAGGCGGGATGGAAGGGTGGTACTGCGTCATGCAGCAGGGTGATCGAATCGTCCACCTTCCAGCGTGAACAAGGTGCCAATCACGCCAGCCTTCCCCGGCTGGAAGATGAATCAGCGGAAGTCCTGGTGGCAGGTCCGGCAGTCGTCCTGCACGGTCTGCACCAACTTGGCCAGCGCTGCACAGTCACTGGGCGGGGCGGCCAGCGCCGCATTGAGGTCCGCCCGGTACTGGCTGGCATGCTGCTGGAAGCGCGCATCGTCCTTCAGCCTGGGAAACGCCAGGTCCAGGTCGTTGGACAGCAGCCGCAGCGACTGCAGGCGCGGCTGGCTGTCGGCCAGGCTGCAGCGGTTCTGCTGCTGGGCGTGCTGCAGCAGCTCCGCCTGTCGCTGCATCACGTGCATCAGGCTGTGCGGGAAGGGATCGCGGCCCGCCTGCAGGGCGCGGCCGACCATGACCGTGGCAACCAGACCGGTCAGCAGGCCGAGCACGAGCACGAACAGATAGCGCTGTGCGCTGGAAGGACGACGGGACGGGCTGGCGTTCATGCGGGCTCCTCCATGGGTGATGCGTGGGCGTGCGACGGTGGGTTCGATGGCGGCCCGCTATGGCCGCCGCTGCCTGCACGTTAAAATAGCCGCATGAACGAACAGGTCAAAGAACGCTTCGCCGGCATCGAACGGCTGTATGGCGTAGGTGCGCTCGAGCGCCTGCAGGGCAGCCGCGTGGCGGTGGTGGGCATGGGCGGCGTCGGCTCGTGGGTGGTGGAGGCGCTGGCCCGTTCGGCGGTTGGCCACCTGACCCTGATCGATGCCGATGACATCTGCGTGTCCAACACCAACCGGCAGCTGCCGGCGATGGAGGGCAACTACGGCCGCAACAAGTCAGAGGCGATGGCCGAGCGCTGCCGCGCCATCAACCCGCAGATCGACGTCGATGCCGTGCAGGCGTTCCTGACCACCGGCAACATGGCCGAACTGCTGGACCGTGGCTTCGACCTGGTCATCGATGCCTGCGACAGCTTCCGGGTGAAGGTGGAGACCATCGCCTGGTGCCGCCGCCGCAAGCTGCCGCTGCTGACCGTCGGCGCTGCTGGCGGCCGTACCGACCCGACCCTGGTGCGCATCCGCGATGTCTCGCGTACCGAGCACGACGCAATGCTGGCGCTGATCCGCAAGAAGCTGCGCAGCGAATTCAACTTCCCGAAGAACGCCAAGCGCTATTTCGGCGTACCGGCGGTGTATTCGCTGGAGAACGTGAAGTACCCGCAGGCCGATGGCAGCGTCTGCGGCCTGCGCCCGAACCTGGGCGCCGATGCCGCGTTGAAGCTGGATTGCGGCGCCGGGCTGGGCGCGGCCACCCACATCACCGGCGCGTTTGCGTTCGCCGCGGCGGGCAAGGCGCTGGAGATGCTGCTGGAGCCGAAAAAGGTAAAAGCCGAGTCCGCCGAGGTTTGACCGGTAGCGCCGGGCCATGCCCGGCGAAGCGGCGATCAGGCGGCCGGCAGCGCGAACAGCCGCCGGGCGTTCTCGCTTGTCACCCGTGCCACGGTCTCCACGTCGGTACCGCGCAGCGCAGCCACGTGGCGGGAGATCACCGACAGTCGTGCCGGCTCATTGCGCTGGCCGCGGATGCCCGCGTCGGGCTGGTCCGGTGCGTCGGTTTCCAGCAGCAGCTGCTCCAGCGGCATCTCGCGCACCAGGCGCTGCAGGCGCTGCGCACGTTCGTAGGTCAGCGGTCCACCCAGGCCGAGCAGGAAGCCCAACTTGTCCAGCTGAGCGGCCTGTTCCGGACTGCCGGGAAAGCTATGGACCACGCCTCGCAGGCCGCCGATGCGGCGGATCGCGGCGATCACCGCGTCCACCGCGCGGCGTGCGTGCACGATCACCGGCAGGTCGAAGTCGCGTGCCAGCTTCAGCTGGCCAATGAAATAGTCCTGCTGCGCCTCGGCATCCAGTCCCTCGACAAAGAAATCCAGGCCGCACTCGCCGATCGCGCAGGGACGCTCGCGCTCGATCCAATCGCGCAGCTGGCCCAGGTGTTCCGGACGATGGTCGGCCAGGAACATCGGGTGCAGGCCGTAGGCCGGGTACAGCCCCGGTGCCTGCTGGCAGACCTCGCGCAGCTTCGGCCAGCTGGCGGCGGTGACCGCCGGCACGACCTGGGCTTGTACACCGGCCGCACGGGCGCGCTCGATCACCGCCGTGCGGTCTGGATCGAACTCGCTGGCATCCAGGTGGCAGTGGCTGTCGATCAGCATGTTCAGCGCTGTTCCAGGGGCGGCGGCGTCGTCGCGCTGCGGTTCTTCCAGTTGGCCAGCAGCAGGGTGCCCAGGCCCAGCACCAGTTCGTCCACGAACGGGATCGGGTCGGGGATGAACAGCGTCAGCGCGAACAGGCCGGCGGTCAGCTTGAACAGGGTGGGGTAGCGCAGCCGGCGTGCCCATTGCAGGACCGGCAGCAGCATCGGGTTGGCCATGGCGGGGCTCCTCGTGGGCGTGCTGCAAACGCTACCACGGGCCCTGCATTTCCCGATGCTGAATGGGTTACGGCCGTGAGTACGAATTGTGGAGATTCCGTTCAGGCAGCGCATGCTGCAATCTGCATCGAGAACGTTGCGGACGGTCCGCAGGGAGCAGGTCATGAAAAGCACAACTACAACTGTCCTGGTCGCAGCAGGCGCGCTGCTGGTGGGTGGCATCGCAACCGCCGCCTTCATGAAGAGTGGTGACAAGGCCCCGGATGCACTGGGCGCCGCGAACCCTTCCGAGTCGCGCCTGGTCGATGGCAGCGCTGCCGATGACGGCGCGCGCGGCGACGCGGTCGATGCCTCGGCACCGCGCGGCCTGGAATACGCCGATGTGCTGAAGGTCGACCCGCTGACCGAGAAGCAGAAGGCCTACGCGACGGTCATCGGCACCGAGCCGGTGCGCGAGACGTCCACCACCCAGACCCCGCATGAAGTCTGCGAGGATGTGGTGGTGCAGGAGCGCCTGCCCGAGCGTGATGGCAACGTCGGTGGCACCGTGGTCGGCGCCGTGGTCGGTGGCCTGCTCGGCAACCAGGTGGGCGGCGGCAACGGCAGGAAGGCTGCCACCGCAGCCGGCGCCGTGGCCGGTGGCTTCATCGGCAACCAGGTGGACAAGCGCCACGTGGGCGGCCGCGTGGTCAACCGTACCGAGCGCCAGTGCCACACTGAAACGGCGACCTCCGAGTCGAGCCGCGTGACCGGTTACAACGTGACCTACCGCAACGAGGACGGCACCACCGGCACCATGCGCATGGCCAGCAAGCCGGGCACGCGCATCGCCATGGGCACCAGCGATGTGGTCAAGGGCTACAACGTGACTTACCGCTATGACGGCGCCGAGAAGACCGTGCGCATGGACAACAAGCCGGCCAGCGACCGCCTGCCGGTGGTGGATGGCCAGGTGGTCACGCAGACCGCCGCAGCCGGCGACGCAGCGGCCAACCGCCAGTAACGCGACAACGGGACGCTGTATCGGACGGGCCGGCCTTTGCCGGCCCGTTTCGTTTGCGTGCTGGATCCGATGGCGGGATCGGCGATGATGAGCGGCCACGGTACCTGGCGGGAGCCTGCATGAGCATCTTCGACCTTCGCATCGAAACCGAGCGCCTGATCCTGCGCCCACCGCAGGCCCAGGACCTGGAGCCCTACCTGGCGTTCTGCGCCGATGAAGAAGTGATGCGCAGCCTGGGCGGCGTGCAGCTGCCTTCGGTGGCCTGGCGCAGCTTCTGCAGCCTGGCAGGTGCCTGGCAGCTGTTCGGCTATTCGATGTTCAGCGTCATCGAGAAAGCCACCGGCGAGTGGGTTGGCCGCATGGGCCCGTGGCATCCGCTCGGCTGGCCCGGCCCCGAGGTCGGCTGGAGCCTCTGCCGCGCGCGCTGGGGCCGTGGCTACGCCCCAGAAGCGGCGGTGGCGGCCATCGACTGGGCGTTCGACACGCTTGGCTGGGACGAGGTGATCCACACCATCGCCGATGACAACGAGAAGTCCAGGGCGGTGGCGCGCAAGCTGGGCAGCAGCCTGCTGCGCATGGGCCAGTTGCCGCCACCCTACGAGGGGCCGCCGCTGCAGATCTGGGGGCAGTCGCGCGCGCAATGGCAACAACGCCGGCGGTGATGCTGCACCCGCGCTTGGCATCGGCCGATGTGCTTGCCAGACTGCGTGCAGCCGGCCGTCGGCCGGGATGTCCTGGAGCAGGCAATGGTGGAAGAGCGCGTTCCGTTGACGGTGCACGGCATGTCGGTGTCGGGCAACTGCCACAAGGTGCGGATGCTGCTGGAGCAGCTCGGCAGCCGCTACCGCTGGGTGGAAGTGGACAGTGCGCATGGGCAGACCCATTCGCCTGAATTCCTGGCCCTCAACCCGAATGCGAAGGTGCCGCTGATCGTGCGCGACGATGGCCGCGTGCTGACCGAATCCAACGCGATCCTGTTCTGGCTGGCCGAAGGCACGCCCTACCTGCCCACCGATGGCTGGGAACGCGCGCAGGCGCTGAGCTGGATGTTCTTCGAGCAGTACAGCCACGAACCCTGCGTGGCCGTGGCGCGCTTCATCCGTGGCTGGACCGATGCCGATTCGCCGCGCCGGGCCGAGCTGCCGCGCCTGCATGAGCGCGCCGCGACCGCGCTGGCGGTGATGGAGCAGCACCTGCGGCAGGCGCAGTGGTTCACCGGCAGCGAGTACGGCATCGCCGACATCGCGCTGTTCGCCTACACCGATGTCGCCGCAGACGGTGGCATCGACCTGCAGCCGTTCGTGGAAGTGCGTGCCTGGTTGCAGCGGGTGCGCGAGCAGCCGCGTTTCGTGGCGATGCCCGCGGTTACGCCCGAGGTACGCGCGCGGTTGGACGCACGCTCGTAGAGTCCAGCCCGGCACGGTAGCGCCGGGCCACGCCCGGCGGAATGCAACAACGACACGGAGGGTGTTCGATGTTTGCTGTGGTTCCCGATCCGATCCCCGCGCGCATGCGCGTGCTCAACCGCGCCGAAGTGTGCGACGTCAATTTCCTCGAGGCAGTGCGCAGCTGGCGTGGGCTGCCGCGTCCGAAGCCGGCGCCGGATGCGCCGATCCTGCCGGGCAGCACGCTGACCGCAGCGGTGTTCGCCGAGCTGTTCGATTCGCAGCTGGCCAGCCGCCAGCTGGACCTGATGGCGCGCGTACTGCGCGTACAGAACAGGGTCTTCTACACCATCGGCTCGTCCGGCCACGAAGGCAACGCGCTGCTGGCACGGGCCTGCCGGCATACCGATCCGGCGTTCCTGCATTACCGCTCCGGCGCATTCATGGCCGAGCGCGCGCGGCAGGTGCCGGGCCTGGACCCGTTGCGTGACGCGGCGCTGTCCTTCGCCGCCAGTGCCGACGATCCGGCCAGCGGTGGCCGCCACAAGGTCTGGGGCAGCCGCCCGCTGTGGGTGCTGCCGCAGACTTCGACCATCGCTTCGCACCTGCCCAAGGCACTGGGCACCGCGTTGGCCATCGAAAGCGGCAAGCGCCTGGGCCAGCCGCTGCCGATCCCTGCCGACAGCATCGTGCTGTGCTCCTTCGGCGATGCCTCGGCCAACCATGCCACCGCGCAGACCGCCTTCAATACGGCGATGTGGTCGGCCTACCAGAAGCTGCCCGCGCCGATCCTGTTCGTCTGCGAGGACAACGGCCTGGGTATTTCGGTAAAGACCCCGGAGGGCTGGATCGCCGAGCGCTTCAGCCGCCAGCCGGGGCTGGACTACTACTACGCCGATGGCTTGGATCTGGCGGCAGGTCATGCACAGGTGCAGGCGGCGGTGGAGCATTGCCGGCGTACCCGCCGGCCGACGTTCCTTCATCTGCGTACCACGCGGCTGATGGGCCACGCCGGCACTGACTTCGAAGTGGAGTGGCGTACGCTGGCCGACCTGTGCGCGGCTGAGGCCCAGGACCCGTTGCTGCGGTCGGCGCAGATCGCGCTGGAATCGGGCTGGATGGATGCCGCCGGCATCGAGGCCGCCTACGAGACCCTGCGCGCGCGCTGCCTGTCGGCGGCGGCCGACGCCGAAGGACGGCCCAAGCTGCAGTCGCTGGATGAAGTGGTCGCGCCGCTGGCGCCGTACACGCCCGCAGCGGTGATGGCCGAGGCGCAGAGCCCGGTACCGGCTGAGGCGCGCGAAGCCCTGTACGGCGGAGCCGATGCGCTGCCCGAGCGGCAGCCGCCGCGGCACCTGGCCGTGCAGATCAACCACGGCCTGCAGGAACTGCTGTGCAAATATCCGCAGGCGCTGCTGTTCGGCGAGGACGTGGCGCAGAAGGGGGGCGTCTACACCGTCACCAAGGACCTGCTGCGCCGCTTCGGGCCGCGCCGGGTGTTCAACACCCTGCTGGACGAGACGATGATCCTGGGCATGGCCCAGGGCCTGGCCAACATGGGCCTGCTGCCGATCCCGGAAATCCAGTATCTGGCCTACCTGCACAACGCCATCGACCAGCTGCGCGGCGAAGCCTGTTCGCTGCAGTTCTTCTCCAATGACCAGTTCCGCAACCCGATGCTGGTGCGGGTGGCCGGCCTGGGCTACCAGAAGGGCTTCGGCGGCCACTTCCACAACGACAACTCGATCACCGCGCTGCGCGACATCCCCGGCCTGGTGGTGGGCTGCCCGTCGCGCGGCGACGATGCGGTGATGATGCTGCGCACGCTGGCGGCGCTGGCCCGGGTGGACGGCCGGGTGGCGGTGTTCCTGGAACCGATCGCGCTGTATATGAGCAAGGACCTGCACGCGCCCGGCGATGGCCAGTGGCTGTTCGATTACCCGGCGGCGGGGCAGGCATTGGTGCTGGGCGAGGGCCGGGTCTATGCGCCCGACGCCGACGATCTGGTGGTGTTCACCTACGGCAATGGCGTGCCGATGGCGCTGCGCGCGGTGCCGGCCATACAGGCGCAGACGGGTTGGCAGGTGCGGGTGGTGGACCTGCGCTGGCTGGTGCCGCTGGATGCCGGCTTCATCGCGGCCCAGGCGGCCACGGCGCGGCGGGTGCTGGTGCTGGACGAGGGCCGGCACAGCGGCGGGGTGGGCGAGGGCGTGGTCACCGCCCTGGTCGAGGCCGGCCATGGCCACCTGCCGCTGCGGCGGGTCTGCGGCGCCGATACCTATACGCCGCTGGCGGGGGCAGCAATGTTCGGGCTTCCAAGCGACAATGCGGTGATTGGCGCCGCCCTCGACCTGGCGCAGGAACCCTGATGCATGTGTGGATTGGCGGGAATGTTGTTGCCGGCGCCGCAGTCGCCGGACGAGGTGCTGCAGGCGCAGGCGCTGGCCATGGGGCAGGCGCTGCACCACCGCGGGCCGGATGACGGCGGCACCTGGGTCGACGCCAGCGCCGGCATTGCCCTGGCCCATCGCCGCCTGAGCATCCTCGACCTGTCACCGCTGGGCCACCAGCCGATGGCCTCGGCTGACGGCCGTTACGTGATGGCTTACAACGGCGAGGTCTACAACTTCGCCGCGCTGCGCGCCGAGCTTGAGCCGCTGGGCCATGCCTTCCGCGGCCATTCCGATACAGAAGTGCTGCTGGCCGCGATCCTGCAGTGGGGCGTCGAGGACACCCTGCAGCGCGCCAACGGCATGTTCGCGATCGCCCTTTGGGACCGCCAGGAGCAGTGCCTGTACCTGGCCCGCGACCGGGTCGGCAAGAAGCCGCTGTACTACGGCTGGGCCGGCGACACCCTGGTCTTCGGTTCGGAGCTGAAGGCGCTGTGGCAGCACCCGGACTTCGACAACGACATCGACCGCGATGCGCTGACCCTGCTGCTGCGCCTGGATTACATCCCGGCCCCGCACAGCATCCACCAGCGCTGCTACAAGCTGATGCCGGGCCGCGTGCTGCGCCTGGATGCGGCGATGGTGGCCGCCGGTGCCGCCGCGCACCGCCCCGAGCAGGCCCAGCGCCCGTACTGGGATGCGCGCGCGCGCATGCAGGCGGCGCTGGCCGCACCGTTCCAGGGCCGCATCGAGGAGGCCGAGGAACAGCTGGACGGCCTGCTGCGCGATGCCGTGGCGCTGCGCATGGTGGCCGACGTGCCGGTGGGCGTGTTCCTGTCCGGTGGCACCGATTCGTCGCTGGTGGCCGCGCTGATGCAGGCGCAGAGCACGCAGCCGGTGCACAGTTTCAGCATCGGCTTCAGCGGCTCGCACCATGACGAGGCGCCGCTGGCCAAGGAGCTGGCCGGGCACCTGGGCTGCGACCACACCGAGCTGTACGTGAGTGGCGCCGATGCGCTGGCGGTGGTGCCGCAGCTGCCGGCGATGTTCGACGAGCCCTTCGCCGATGCCTCGCAGGTGCCGACCGCCCTGGTCGCGCGACTGGCGCGGCAGGGCGTGACCGTGGCCCTGTCCGGTGATGGTGGCGACGAACTGTTCTTCGGCTACACCCGCTACGTACGCGCGCTGCGCAACTGGCAGATGCTGGGCCGCGTGCCGGCGCCGTTGCGGCGTTGGATGGGCGCGCGTGCGCACCAGCAGGGCGAATCCTCGCGCATCGGCGGCCTGGCCGCGCTGCTGGCCGAGACCGGCGCGCGCGGCATCGGCGATGTCTACCGCAACCGCATCTCGCGCTGGCGCGACCCGGCGGCGGCGGTGATCGGTGCGCGCGAGGCCGGCAGCTTCTACGACCTGGCCGACCCGCTGCACGGTGCCGGCACCCCGGCCGACGCGATGATGCTGGCTGATTTTGTCAGCTACCTGCCCGACGACCTGCTGTGCAAGGTCGACCGCACCTCGATGGCGGTCAGCCTGGAGGCACGGGCGCCGCTGCTGGACTGGCGCGTGGCTGAATTCGCCTGGTCGCTGCCGCTGGACTTCAAGCGCAGTGAGGACACCAGCAAGGTGCTGCTCAAGCGCGTGCTGGGCCGCTATGTGCCGCAGTCGATGGTGCACCGTCCCAAGCGTGGTTTCGGCGCGCCGGTGAGTGAATGGCTGAACGGCGACCTGCGGCCGTGGGCCGATGACCTGCTGCAGCCGGCGCGGCTGGAACGCGAAGGCGTGCTGTCGGCGGCCGCCGTGCAGCCGCTGTGGCAGCAGCTCCTGGGCGGCCAGCGCAAGTGGCATACCCACCTGTGGAACGTGCTGATGTTCCAGGCATGGCAGGACCACTGGCGGCAGGTGCGGGCGGGCGTGGCACGCGGCTGATCTTCACCGGGGCGCATCGGGCCGGCCGCTAGGCTGGCCCTTTCCCCCCGTCAGGAGTGTGTCGCCATGCCCGTTCCCACCATCGCGGTCTTCGTTGGCAGCCTGCGCAAGGAATCCTGCAACCGCAGGCTCGCGCTGGCCCTGGAAAAGCTGGCCGGCGATCGTGCGCGCTTCACGTACGTGCGCATCGACGACCTGCCGCTGTACAACCAGGATTTCGACGGCAGCTACCCGGCCCAAGGCACGCGGCTGAAGGACCAGGTGCGCGGCGCCGACGCGGTGCTGTTCGTTACCCCGGAATACAACCGCTCGGTGCCCGGCGTGCTGAAGAACGCGATCGACATCGGCTCGCGGCCCTATGGTGACAGCGCCTTCGGGGGCAAGCCGGCGGCGGTGATCGGCGCGTCCATCGGCCAGATCGGCACGGCGGTGGCCCAGCAGCACCTGCGCAACAGCCTGGCGTTCCTGGACATGCACGTGCTCGGCCAGCCGGAGGCGTTCATCCACTTCAAGGATGAGCTGATCGGCGCCGACGGCACGATCCACAACGAGGGCACGCATAAGTTCCTGCAGGGCTATGTGGACCGCTTCCTGCAGCTGATCGCGGTGCACGCCAAGGGCGACTGACGCTGCTTTCGGGGTCAGAGCCCTCTGCTGCGCAGAGGGATCCGACCCCTTTCTGCCGGGGTCGGATCCCGTCGCGCAGCGGCAGGCTCTGACCCCATGCGATAATGGGTCTCCACAGGCCGGACAGGCACGTCGCACAGCGGCGGATATCCCCCGTTCGCCCACGGCTTATCCACAGGCTTGTCCATGGCCGCCGGGGTCGGCGCATGCCTACACTCGTCTGGCCCACTTTCGCAGGAAACACCGCAGCATGTCCGCCCGTTCCGGCTTCCGTTCCAACCGCAAAGAGCGCGGCGATGGCTTCGACCGCGATCGCGACGAATCGCGCATCGACCAGCTGCGCGTGCCGCCGCACTCGGTGGAAGCCGAACAGGCGGTGCTGGGTGGCCTGATGCTGGCCCCGGAAGCCTACGACCGGGTCAACGACCAGCTGACCGAGACCGATTTCTATCGCCGCGACCACCAGATGATCTACCGGGCGATCCGCGAGCTGTCCGAGCGCGAGCGTCCGTTCGATGCGGTGACCCTGGGCGAGTGGTTCGAATCGCAGGGCAAGATGGAGCTGGTCGGCGATGGCGCCTACCTGATCGAGCTGGCCAGCACCACGCCGTCGGCGGCCAACATCGTGGCCTACGCCGAGATCGTGCGTGACAAGGCGGTGCTGCGGCAGCTGATCCAGGTCGGCACCGACATCGTCAACGACGGCTTCCAGCCCGAAGGCCGCGACAGCAGCGAACTGCTGGCCTCGGCCGAAAAGAGCGTGTTCGCCATCGCCGAACAGGGCGCGCGCGGCCGCACCGACTTCGTAGCCATGCCCGGCGCGCTGAAGGATGCGTTCGAAGAACTGCGCAACCGCTTCGAGAATGGCGGCAACATCACCGGCCTGCCGACCGGTTACACCGACTTCGATGCGATGACCGCCGGCCTGCAGCCGACCGACCTGATCATCCTTGCCGCGCGTCCGGCGATGGGCAAGACCACATTCGCGCTGAACATCGCCGAGTATGCGGCGATCAAGTCGAAGAAGGGCGTGGCCGTGTTCTCGATGGAAATGTCCGCATCGCAGCTGGCGATGCGCCTGATTTCCTCCAACGGCCGCATCAATGCCTCGCGCCTGCGTACCGGCCAGCTGGAAGACGAGGACTGGAGCCGCGTCACCAGCGCGATCAAGATGCTGAAGGAAACCAAGATCTTCATCGACGATACGCCGGGCGTGTCGCCGGAGATCCTGCGTTCCAAGTGCCGCCGCCTGAAGCGCGAGCACGACCTGGGCCTGATCGTCATCGACTACCTGCAGCTGATGAGCGTGCCGGGCAACAGCGAAAACCGCGCGACCGAAATCTCGGAGATCTCGCGATCGCTGAAGGGCCTGGCCAAGGAACTGAACGTGCCGGTGATCGCGCTTTCGCAGCTCAACCGATCGCTGGAAACGCGTACCGACAAGCGCCCGGTGATGGCCGACCTTCGCGAATCGGGCGCAATCGAGCAGGACGCGGACATGATCGTCTTCATCTACCGCGACGATTACTACAACAAGGAAAATTCGCCGGACAAGGGCCTGGCCGAGATCATCATCGGCAAGCACCGTGGTGGCCCCACCGGTTCGTGCAAGCTGAAGTTCTTCGGCGAATACACGCGCTTCGACAACCTGTCGCACGATTCGGTCGGTTCGTTCGAGTAGGCCCCGCGCCGGGCGATGCCTGGTGCTCAAGTTCCCCCGTGACCTGCCGTTACCGCACCGGTACCAGGGGGAAACATCACAGCCGATGACCCATCGCTGCTTCTGCGGCGATGGGGCGGCGCGTGCGCCCCCTTCATTCAAGGGGAACGGATCGATGTCGGCGGCAGCAGGGAAGAGTGGGTTGGGGCGTGGCGTCGTCTGGATGTGCGTGGTGCTGTTTCAGTTGCTGGCGGGCACGGGCGTTGCGCAGGCGGCGTCGGCAGCCTGCGAGGCCATCAACCTGGTGGGCGCCACGACCAGCTACACAACCCGGTTTGCTGCGGCAGACTTCCTGCCCGGCGAGTCGGTATCGGTGAGCTTTTCGGACACCGGTGGCAACATCGGCGGTTCACCGATCGGAAGCGAGCTGGTCAACCTGCGCAGTCGAGACACGTCGCAGATCGTTTTGGACTACCGAAGCAATACGGGGTCCGTGGGAACGCACTCGGGGACCGCATCCAGCAGTTTCCTGAGCAATCACGGCCTTTACGTCCGTATCAGCAGCGGAACCTACATTGGTCCGGTCCAGCTGCGTTGCACGGCCGAGGCCGCGCAGCCCCTTCAGCTGGAAATGCCGCCCGCCCAGCAGTTCACCGTCGGCACGGTAGTTGATTTCAACCTGACTGCCAGCGGCGGCACCCTGCCTTACAGCTTCGGCATCAACAGTGGCACCTTGCCCGCCGGGTTGGTGCTTGAAACCTCGGGCCGCCTGCATGGCACGCCGCAGGTCGCAGGCACATTCAGCGTCAGCGTGGAGGTCACCGATGCCGCGGCCGCCAGCGCGCACCAACCGCTGACAGTCAGCATCGCAGCCGTCGCGCCCGATGCCCCCGGCCAGGTCGTGGCCGCTGCCGGCGATGGCCAGGCCGTGGTCAGCTTCACCGCACCGGCGCAGACGGGCGGTGCCCCCATTGTCGAGTACGCCGTGATGGCGTCCACGGGCGAGTGGGCGCTCGGCACACAGTCGCCGATCACGGTGACCGGTCTTGCCAATGGCATGCCCGTGCAGTTCCAGGTGATCGCCAACAACGGCAGCCAGGCCAGCCGGCCGTCGCTGGCAAGCGCCGCGGTCACGCCGATGACCGGGCAGACGATCCAGTTCGATGCGCCTGGCGACCGGCCGTTGGGTTCATTGCTGGCATTGCAGGCCACCGCGAGCAGCGGCCTGGCCGTCGAGTACGAGAGCCTGACTCCGCTGGTCTGCGTGCTGGAAAGTGCAGGCAACCTGCGCCTGTCCGCGCTCGGCACGTGCACGGTGCGCGCGCTTCAGCCCGGCAACGCCGGCACGCGTGCGGCGCAGCCGCTGGAGCGCAGTTTCACCGTCGTGGCCGCCCAGGCGTCGGCGCCGACCCTGCTTCGCGTCCAACGCATCGGCGCGACCAGCGTCGATGTCTACTTCGATGCGCCCGCCAGTGATGGCGGCAGCAGCATCACCAGCTATGAAGTGCTGACACTGCCGACGCGCGCGGTGGTCACGGGTGGATCCAGTCCGGTGCGGGTGAACCGCCTGCGTGCCGGCGAGACCTATACCTTCGCCGTCCGCGCACGAACCGCGACGGGCCCGGGGGCGTTCTCCGCCGGCTCCGACCCGATGACGATGCCGGCCGTGCCGCGCGTGACCAGCCTGCTGCTACCGGCCGACGGCCGCTACCTGGCCGGTGCGAGCCTCGACTTCCTGCTGGTCATGGACCAGCCGGTCACGGTGCAGGGCATGCCCGCGCTGCTGCTGTCGATCGGCGGCCAGCAGGTGGCCGCGCGCTATCGCTCCGGCTCGGGCAGCAACCAGCTGGCTTTCAGCTACACCGTGGTGCCTGGCCAGTCCGACGAGGATGGCATCGGCATCGACGGCGTGCAGCTGGCCGGTGGCAGCATCCGAAGCAGCGATGACATTGATGCAGTGCTGACGCTGTCGGGCGTCGGCACCACCGCCGGCATCCTGGTCGGCGCGCAGCCGGCGGGCGCACCGTCCATCACCGATGTGGTCGCAGGCGATGGCACAGCGACGCTTCAGTTCGCAGCGCCGGCGCAGGATGGCGGCAGCCCGGTGCTGGATTACCTGGTGACCGCGCAGCCCGGTGGCCTGCAGCAGCAGGCAACCGGTTCACCGGTGGTGTTTACCGGCCTGCGCAACGGCATCGCGTACCGCTTCACGGTCACCGCACGTACCGCGGCCGGGCTGGGCGTGGTGTCCACGGCATCGGACGACGTGGTGCCGATGGCGCAGCAGCAGATCCAGTTCGACGCGATCGATGCACAGCCGTTCGGCAGCACGCCGCAGGTGCTGGCCATCGCCAGCAGTGGCCTGCCGGTCGCGCTGTCCAGCAGCACGCACCGGGTCTGCAGCGTCGCTGCCGATGGCCGGGTGACCCTGCTTGCGGTAGGCACCTGCAGCATCGATGCCGACCAGGCGGGTGACGCCGCGACCCATGCCGCAGCACGCGTCAGCCGCTCGTTCACTGTGCTGGCCGTGGTGCCGGGCGCGCCGCGCATCACCGCGGTCGTGCTTGATGCGGGCAGCGTGGACGTGAGCTTCCAGGCGCCGACGTTCGATGGCGGCAGCGCGGTCGACAGCTATCTGCTGCAGGCGCTGCCGGGCGGGGAGAGCGTGCGCGGCCCTGGCAGCCCGCTGCGCATCGACGGGCTGCCGGCCGGCATCGCGCATCGCTTCGTGGTCACCGCCTTCAATGCGGCGGGTGCCGGCGCGGCATCGTTGCCGTCCGACCCGCTCACCGTGCAGGGTACACCGGCGGTGACCGCCGTGCAGGTGCCGTCGGTCGGCCGCTACCTCGCCGGCCAGGTGTTGTCCTTTGCGGTGCAGTTCGACCAGGCCCTGCAGGTCGGCGCTGCACCGCAGCTGCTGCTGCGCATCGGCAGCCAGCGTCGGGTGGCCACGCTGGCTGCGGTGGAGACGGATGCGCAGGGCAGCGTGCTGCGCTTCCAGTACACGCTGCAGGCCGACGACCGCGACGAAGATGGCATTGAGGTCGAATCGCTGCAGGCCGCGGCCGGCAGCCTGCGCAATGCACAGGGCACCGAAGCGCGTGCGGCGCTGGCCAATGTGGGGGCGACCACGGGCGTACGCGTGGGCGCCGACCTGCCGTCGGCCGTCGCCAACGTGCGCGGCGTGGCCGGTGATGGACAGGTGCAGGTGTATTTCGATGCGGCGTCGGCCGGCAGTGGCGCCATCGTCGATTACACGGTGACCGCGCAGCCGGGTGGCATCAGCGCAACCGGTACGAGCTCGCCGATCACCGTGCGTGGCTTGGCCAACGGCAGCGCCTACCGTTTCGTGGTGGTTGCACGCAGCGAGTACGGCAGCGGCGCGGCGTCGTCTGCCTCGGCAACGGTGGTGCCGTTGCCGGTTCTGGCCGTGGCCGATTCCAGCATCGCGGTGCCTTATGGGGCTGCCGCCGTCGAGCTGCCGCTGTCGTTCGCCGGTGTGGCCGAGCAGGTGCAGGTGGCCGTTGGCCCGCAGCATGGCCGGGTTGACGTGCAGGGCATGACGCTGCGTTACACGCCGGCCGCAGGCTATGCCGGCATCGACAGCATCACCTACACCGTCAGCGATGGCTTCCGCACGTCGGCGCCGGCCAGCATCACGATCACCATTGGCACGCCCACCGTGGTCCTGCAGTCCGCCGTGTTGCCGCAGGCCGTGGCCGGTACGGCGCTGGACACGCAGCTGTCCAGCAGCGGTGGCGCGGCGCCTTACACCTACGCGATTGTTGGCGGCAGTCTGCCGACGGGCCTCAGTCTGGATCGCAGTGGGCACCTGGCGGGTACGCCGGTCGCCGCGGGTCGTTTCGAGATCGAGGTCGAGGTGACCGACAGCAGTTCCGGCACCGGTCCCTTCCGCGCGCGCCGCGCCTTCGTACTCAACGTGGCGCCGCCGCAGATCGAGGAGGAGGAAGCGCCGCTGCCGCCGGCAACCCAGGCCGGCCCGGTCAGCCTGCGCCTGCAGGCGCGTGGCGGTACCGCGCCGTATGCGTTCCGACTGATGTCGGGCGCGCTGCCGCCCGGCGTGCTGTTGTCCAGCGACGGCCAGCTGCAGGGCGTGGCTACCCTGGCCGGCGTGTTCGATTTCGACGTGGAAGTCAGCGATACCTACGGCTTCACCGGTGTGGCGCGCTACCAGCTGAGGATCGCGCAGGCCGCGCAGGCGATCACTGCCTTCAGCGTGGACCCGGCAACGCCGGTCTACAGCGAGGGTGGCAGCTTCGAGGTCTCCGCACAGGGCGGCGCGTCGGGCCAGCCGCTGCGTTTTGGCAGCAGCAGCCTCGCGGTCTGCAGCGTCAGCGGCACCCGCGTCGCGATGCTGGCGGCAGGGCGGTGCGTGCTGACCGTGGACCAGGACGGCGATGCCAACCATGAAGCAGCACCGCAGCAGCAACGCATCGTCGAGATCGCGCTGGCGGTGCCGGTGCTGGCGTGGAGTGCCGACCTGCAGCGCCTGCTGGAACAGGGCAGCTTCGAATTGCCGCTGCCGACCAGCGCCAGCCCGGGTGCATTCAGCTTCCACAGCAGTGACACCGCGGTGGCCAGCATCGACGGCCGTACCGTGCATGTGCACGGGGAAGGTCGCGTGGTGATCACCGCTGAGCAGGCCGCTGCGGGCAGCTATGCCGCAGCAAGTGTCGAACTGGTGCTGGTGGTGAACGTGCGCCCGGACCCGACCCGCGACCCGGGCGTAACCGGGCTGCTGCAGGCCCAGGTGGACGCCAGCGTGCGCTTCGCCAACGCGCAGCAGGCCAACATCCGCGAGCGTCTGCGCCAGGTGCGTGCCGGTGGCAACGCGGACAGCAATACGCTGTCGGTGTCGACCGGCGCGCGTGGACCGTACGCGGCGTCGCTGCCGCTGGGCCAGGTGATGGATGACGAGCGTCCGCTGCTGCGCGCTGGCTGGGGCACCTGGGCGTCGGGTTCGGCCACCTATGGCCGGGGTGGCCCGAGCGGGGCAGGGCGGTACGACCTGCGCAGCGATGGCCTGACCGTGGGCGTGGATCGTCGCCTCGGCGACAGTGCGCTGTGGGGTGTGGCCGGCAGCATCGGCCGCAACGACAGCGAGCAGGATGATGCGCGTACGCGCCTGCAGGCCGACCAGCGTTCGCTGGCGTTGTATGGCCTGTGGCGCGGCAACGAACACGTGTTCGTCGATGCGGTGCTGGCCACCGGCGACCTGCGCTTCGACCTGCAGCGCTGGAGCCGCGATGCCGGTGCGATCGCGGTGGCCCGTCGCGAGGGTTCGCAGTGGTTCGGATCGCTGGCGCTTGGCTATGAGCAGGTGCTGTCGGGCATGCGCATGAGTGGCTATGCACGGTTGGATGGCAGCCGCAGCACGCTGGATGCCTACCGCGAGCATGGGCTGGGTGAACTGGATCTGGCCTACGGCCGCCACGTCGTCGACAGCCGCGCGCTGGCGTTCGGCCTGGAAGGCAGCGCGGTCGAAACGGCCGAGGCGCGCCTGCGCCCGTTCTGGAGCATCGGGTACCGGCAGGCGCTGCAGGATCGCGGCGAGGCGACGTTGAACTACGCTGAGTGGGCGCGTCCGCAGGACTACCGCCTGGCGATGCGCAGCTACAACGACGATCTGCTGTCGCTGTCGGCCGGCGTGGACGTGTCCATCGCGCGCGGCTGGATCCTGTCGCTGCTGCTGGGCCATGAACAGGCCCGGGGCAGTGATCGGTCCAGCAGCGTCGGCTTGCGCCTGAGCAGCGGCAGCCGCTGAGGAGGTAGCGCCGGGCCATGCCCGGCGGATTTCCCGGGTTTCATCGCCCCCAGCCCGGTTTCGTCGCAATCCGTTTGCGGCGGCCGCGGGCGGGCGGCAGGGTGGTCACAGGCGGCAGGGTGCCGCCCAAGGAGACCGTCATGAAGACCCTGTTCGCGCTGGGCGTGTGGTGCCTGCTGTTCGTGCTGTGCTGGCCGTTGGCGCTGCTGGCGCTGGTTGCCTGGCCGTTCGTCTGGCTGCTGAGCCTGCCGTTCCGCCTGGTCGGCATCACTTTCTCTGCGGTGTTCGCGTTCCTGCGCGCACTGTTCATGCTGCCGGCACGACTGCTGGGTGGCCCGGCGGTGACGGCATGAAGGCGCCGCTGATGGTTGCGCTGGCCGTGCTGGCTGGACCCGCACTGGCGCAGTCACCGGCGCCGACCTCGGCGTGGCTGGAGCGCCAGCAGGCGGCCGCTGCCGATGAAGCGGATGCGGCCGGCGCCCGAGCTTCGAAAGCGCCCGCAGCGAAGGAGAAATGCCGGGTCGTGAAGCAATGGAAGGTGGGTGACACCGTGGTCAAGCACCGCGTGTGTGATGACGCGCCAAGGCCGGCGGCGCCGGCCCGGCAAGGGTAGAGCTGAGCCTGCGCTCGGCTGCTTTTTTGCACCGGTCAGCCGCGCATCGGCTCGACTCTACTTGGCTGCAGGCACGACCTGCTGCTGGCCATCGCTGTACATCATCATGATCTTCTGGCCGCGGTAGGGCAGCACGACCACCGGCCGCCACGGATCGTCCTTGGGCGAGGTGGCCTTGGCCGTGACAGTACAGCCGCTGTCCTTGATGCCGCAGCGGCGGATGGCGACCTGCAGGGTGCCATCGGCGGAGCGGTAATCGACGCCGGGGGAGTGGAACAGGGTTTCGCCCAGCATGCTCTAGCGGATCCGGATCTGGTTGGCGCCAAGCGGACTCACTTCGACCGGCTGCACCGAGGCCCTGCGGTAGTCGCCTTCCAGCGGTCGGTTGCACGCGTGGCGCTGTTGCAGGCGACAAAAAACCCCGCCTGAGCGGGGTTTTTCGTATCCAGTCATGCCGGCCAGCGGCCGGCACTACCAGCAGCCGATCAGTTCGCCTTGTGGATGGCGCGCTTGCTGACCGCCATTGCCGCGTCGTGCACCACTTCCGACAGCGACGGGTGAGCGTGGCAGATGCGCGCCAGGTCGTCGGCCGAACCGCTGAACTCCATGGTCAGCACGCCTTCGTGCACCAGCTCGGACACGTTGGCGCCGACCAGGTGCATGCCCAGGATGCGATCGGTTTCGGCGTGGGCCAGAACCTTCACGAAGCCTGCCGGCTCGATCATCGCCACGGCACGGCCGTTGGCGGCGAACGGGAAGCTGCCGGCCTTGTACGGAATGCCCTCGGCCTTCAGCTGCTGCTCGGTCTTGCCGACCCAGGCCAGCTCCGGCTCGGTGTAGATGACCCACGGAATGGTGTCGAAGTTGACGTGGCCCGGCAGGCCGGCGATCAGTTCGGCAACCGCGATGCCTTCCTCGAAGCCCTTGTGCGCCAGCATGGGGCCGCGCACGCAGTCGCCGACCGCCCAGACGCCGTTGACGCCGGTGTGGCAGTGCGCGTCGACTTCGATCTGGCCACGCTCGTTGACCTTGACGCCGGTGCCTTCAGCCAGCAGGCCCTTGGTGGCGGCGCGACGGCCGACGGCCACCAGCAGCTTGTCCACGGTCAGGGTCTTCTCGCCTTCGCTGTCGGTGTAGGTGACAACGACTTCCTTCTTCTTGCCCTTGCCGGTGATCTCGGTCTTGGAGACCTTGGCACCGAGGCGGATGTCCAGGCCCTGCTTCTTGAATTCCTTGGCAGCGGTCTTGGCCACTTCGGCGTCGGCCACGGCCAGGAACTCCGGCAGTGCTTCCAGGATGGTGACTTCAGCGCCCAGGCGCTTCCACACGCTGCCCAGTTCCAGCCCGATGACGCCGGCGCCAATCACGGCCAGGCGGTTCGGGACTTCGGTGAAGTCCAGGCCGCCGACGTTGTCGACGATGACGTCGCCGTCGAACTTGGCGAACGGCAGTTCGATCGAATCCGAACCGGCGGCGATGATGACGTTGGTGCCCTTCAGTTCGACTTCCGAACCGTCGTGCTGCTTCACCTTGACCACGTTGCCCGGCTGCAGTTCACCGAAACCGTAGTAGGTGGCGACCTTGTTGGCCTTGAACAGCATGGCGATGCCGCCAGTGAACTGCTTGACGATCTTGTCCTTGCGGCCAACCATCGCTTCGACGTCGATCTTGGCATCCTTGAAGCTGATGCCGTGGTCGCCAAAGATGTGGCCCATGTTCCAGAACTGGCGCGAGGAATCCAGCAGCGCCTTGGACGGGATGCAGCCCACGCGCAGGCAGGTGCCGCCCAGGGCCGGCTTGCCGTCCTTGCCCAGCGCTGCGTCGATGCAGGCGGTCTTCAGGCCCAGCTGTGCCGCGCGGATGGCAGCGTGGTAACCGGCCGGGCCGGCACCGATGACGACGACGTCGAATTGTTCAGCCATTGAAATAGTCCTTGTTGCTATACCAGAACCCCTCCGCGCAGGCGCGGAGGGGCGGGAGGTCTCTTACAGGCCGAACAGCATGCGGCCCGGGTTTTCCAGCTGGTTCTTGATGTCCACCAGGAACTGCACCGAGTCCTTGCCATCGATGATGCGATGGTCGTAGGACAGGGCCAGGTACATCATCGGCGCGATCACGACCTGGCCGTTCTGGGCGATCGGACGCTCCTTGATGGCGTGCATGCCCAGGATGGCGCTCTGCGGCGGGTTGATGATCGGGGTCGACAGCAGCGAACCGAAGGTGCCGCCGTTGGTCACGGTGAAGGTGCCGCCCTGCAGTTCGTCCAGGCCCAGCTTGCCGTCACGCGCCTTCTTGGCGTAGTCGGCGATGGTCTTTTCGATATCGGCGAACGACATGCGCTCGACGTTGCGCAGGACCGGGGTGACCAGGCCCTTCTCGGTGGACACGGCGATCGAGATGTCCGAGTAGCCGTGGTAGATGATGTCGTCGCCGTCGATCGAGGCGTTGACCAGCGGGAAGCGCTGCAGGGCGTTGGCAGCGGCCTTCACGAAGAAGCTCATGAAGCCCAGCTTGATGCCGTGTGCCTTGACGAACTCGTCCTGCAGTTCCTTGCGCGCCGCCGACACCTTGGACAGGTCGACTTCGTTGAAGGTGGTCAGCATGGCGGTGGAGTTCTTCGACTCCATCAGGCGCTCGGCGATGCGCTTGCGGATGCGGGTCATCGGCACGCGTTCTTCCGGACGTGCACCACCGGCCTTGCCGGCGCCGCCGTTGCGGGCGAAGTTGACGATGTCTTCCTTGGTGACCGCACCGCGGCGGCCGGTGCCGTCGACGTCGGACGGGTTCACGCCTTCGGTGATGGCGGTGAAGCGGGCGCCCGGCGGCAGCGCGTCGGCAGCCGACTTGGCAGCCGGGGCCGGGGCGGCGGCGGCGGCCGGAGCAGCAGTGGCCGGGGCAGCAGCGGCAGCCGGAGCGGCTTCAGCGGCCGGAGCCGGGGCAGCAGCCACGGCGCCTTCTTCGATGATCGCCACGACCTGGCTGGAGGTCACGGTGTCGCCTTCCTTGAACTTGATCTCCTTGATCACGCCGTCGACCGGCGACGGCACTTCCAGGACGACCTTGTCGGTTTCCAGGTCAAGCAGGTTTTCGTCGCGCTTGACGGCGTCGCCCACCTTCTTGTGCCAGGTGGCGATGGTGCCGTCGGCGACGGATTCGGGCAGTACCGGGGCTTTGACTTCGGTGGCCATTGCGGGAGCTTCCTGGTTTGTCTTCTAAATAGGGGGAGGAATTATTCAGCGAACGTGTCGTTGAACGGGTTGACCAGTGCATCGGCGACCAGCTGCTGCTGTTCGCGGACGTGGTCAGCCATGTGACCGGCAGCCGGTGAAGCCGAACGTGCGCGACCGGCGTAGTGCAGGTTCTGGCCATCGGCCAGGCAGAACTGCAGGTGGTGGCGGATCTGGTACCACGCACCCTGGTTCTGCGGTTCTTCCTGCGTCCACACCACGTCGGTGGCCTTGCCGTACTTCTTCAGTTCGGCGGCCAGCAGCGCACGCGGGAACGGGTACAGCTGTTCCACGCGGATGATCGCCACGTCGTCCTGGCCACGCTTGGTCTGGTCTTCCAGCAGGTCGTAGTAGACCTTGCCCGAACACAGCACCACGCGCTTGACCTTCTTGGCATCGGCATTGGCATCGCCGATCAGGTGCTGGAACTCGCCGTTGGCCAGCTCGTCCAGGGTCGACACGGCCAGCTTGTGGCGAAGCAGCGACTTGGGCGACATCACCACCAGCGGCTTGCGGGTGGTCAGGTGCAGCTGGCGGCGCAGCATGTGGAAGGCCTGTGCCGGGGTGGACGGAACCACGACCAGCATGTTTTCCAGCGCGCACAGCTGCAGGAAGCGCTCCAGGCGCGCCGAGCTGTGTTCCGGACCCTGACCTTCATAGCCGTGCGGCAGCAGCAGGGTCAGGCCAGAGATGCGGCCCCACTTGGCTTCGCCGGCGGCGATGAACTGGTCAATCACCACCTGGGCGCCGTTGGCGAAGTCGCCGAACTGGCCTTCCCAGATGCACAGGGTGTTGGGATCGGTGGTCGAGAAACCGTACTCATAGGCCATCACGGCTTCTTCGCTCAGCAGCGAATCGATGATGGTGGCCTTCTCCGGCGAATCCACCAGCTGCCGCAGCGGCAGGTAGTAGTTGTCGGTCTTCTGGTCGTGCAGGATCGCGTGGCGGTGGGTGAAGGTGCCGCGGCCGACGTCCTGGCCGACCAGGCGCAGGGCATTGCCCTCGTCCAGCAGGGTGGCGTAGGCCAGGTTCTCGGCAAAGCCCCAGTCGCCCGGGATCTCGCCGGCGGCCATCTTGCGGCGGTCGTCGTAGACCTTCGACACGCGCGAGTGCAGCTGCACTTCTTCCGGCACGGTGTTGATCAGCTTGGCCAGCTCGACCAGCTTGTCCTTGTCCACCTTCGTGGAGATTTCATCGGACAGCTTGCCTTCCAGCAGCTTCGGCCAATCGACGAACAGCGGGCTGGTCGGCGGGGTCCTCTCGACCTTGGCCAGTTCGGTGGTCACTTCGCCACCGTCCAGCTTGTCGCGGTACGCATCGACCATTGCCTTGCCGGCGCCGGCGGCGATCACGCCTGCCTTTTCCAGCTGCTCGGCGTACAGCTCGCGGGTGGTCGGGTGCTTGCGGATCACCTGGTACATCAGCGGCTGGGTGATCGCCGGTTCGTCGGCCTCGTTGTGGCCCCAACGGCGGTAGCACATCAGATCGATGACCACGTCCTTGGCGAACTTCTGGCGGAACTCGAAGGCCAGCTGCGCGGCGAACACGACCGCTTCCGGATCATCACCGTTCACGTGCAGCACCGGAGCGGCGATCATCTTCGCCACGTCGGTGGCATAGCGCGTGGAACGCGTATCCAGCGGGTTGGAGGTGGTGAAGCCGACCTGGTTGTTGACCACGATGTGCACGGTGCCGCCGACGGCGAAGCCGCGGGCCTGCGACATCTGGAACAGCTCCATGACCACGCCCTGGCCGGAGAAGGCCGCGTCGCCGTGGATGAGGATCGGCATGACCTGCTTGCGCGCGGTGTCCTTGCGGCGCTCCTGGCGCGAACGCACGGAACCGGCAACGACCGGGTCGGCGATTTCCAGGTGCGACGGGTTGAACGCCAGCGCCAGGTGCACCGGGCCACCCTCGGTGGCCACGTCGGCCGAGAAGCCCATGTGGTACTTCACGTCGCCGGCCGAAGCGTGCTCGTCGTGCTCGAACTTGCCTTCGAACTCGTCGAACAGCTTGCGCGGGTTCTTGCCGAGGACGTTGACCAGCACGTTCAGGCGGCCACGGTGGGCCATGCCGACGACCACGTCCTTGACGCCATCCTTGCCGGCGCTGCGGATGATGGTGTCCATCATCGGGATCAGCGAGTCGCCGCCTTCCAGCGAGAAGCGCTTCTGGCCGACGTACTTGGTGTGCAGGTAACGCTCGAGGCCTTCGGCGGCGGTCAGGCGCTCCAGCGTGCGGCGCTGGGTGTCAGCGTCCAGCTGGTAGTTGCCACCGGCCAGTTCCAGCTTCTTGTAGATCCACTGGCGCTGCTCGACTTCGGCGATGTGCATGAACTCTGCACCGATCGAGCCGGTGTAGGTCGCCTTCAGGCGCGCCAGCAGGTCACGCAGCTTCATGCGCGGCTGGCCGCCGACGCCGCCGGTGCTGAACTCGCTGTTGAGATCGACGTCGGACAGGCTGTGGAACGGCAGGCCCAGGTCCGGGGTGTTGACCGGCGTGGTCAGGCCCAGCGGGTCCAGGCGCGCATCGAGGTGGCCGCGCGAACGGTAGGCAGTGATCAGACGACCGACATTGCGCTCACGCTCGTCGCCTGCACCCGTGCCGGTGCCGGCTTTCAGCGCATCCTTGGCCGCGTCCGCGATGTGGGAGATGACGGCCGAGTGCGGAATGTCGCCTGCTTCCCGGCCCTTGAAGCCGTCGAAGTAGGTTTTCCATTTGGGATCGACACTATCCGGGGAGACCAGGTACTGCTCGTACAGGTCCTCGACATAGGAGGCGTTGCCGCCGGCGAGTTGCGAAGATTGCGCAAACTGCTTCAGTTGATTGTCCACGATGGAGGGTGCTGATTCGCTTTGTGGGGTATGGCTTCAGAAGGACCCGGCAGGAAAATGAATAGCCCTGCACGGGCGCGTTCAAACGGCCAAATTGTACCCCCATCCGGACACGAAGGGGCACCGCCAGCGGCATTGCGCGTCCCCCGGTGTCGCTCCCAGACAGGTTTGTCCGGGACAGCGCGCTCAGATGCCGAGCGCGCGCAGTTCGTTGCAATCGCGCGAACGGTCCCAGACACGCTGCAATTGCTGCTCGAACGGCTGCGAACGTGCCGGCAGCGCGATTCCGGCTTCGCCCTCCAGGCGATGGCCGATAAGACGAAAGTAGAAGTCGCCCGCGTCATTGACCAGGCCGGCCGAGGCCAGCGCACGGTCGATCGGATCGCTGACCTCGCGGAACTGGATCACACTGGGCAGGCGCTGGGCCAGGGCCAGCAGCGGTGCGCCGGCAGCCGCAATCGCGGCCGCATCGTGCACGATCACCCGCAGCTGCTTGTCGTGGCGGGCGGTGACGAAACGGCGCAGGGCCGCCTGCACCGGCGGCGCATCCAGCAAGCCGGGGTCGAGCTGGCGGCTGTGCAGCCACAGCTGGCGACGGGCGCGGTGGACGATGGCCGTGGTGATGGCCACCGCCTCGGCGCGGCTGTCGATGGCACTGGCTACGCCCAGCCGGCGGCGCATCTGCTGGTGGCCGATGCCGGCCTCCTCGAACTCCTCGCCTTCCGGCAGGAAGCCCTGACGGGCGTAGAAATCACGCGCCGGCAGCTGGGCGTGCAGGTGCACCTCGGCCAGGCCGAGCTGGCGACCGGCTTGCACCAGCGCCTCCAGCAGGGCGTCGCCGACGCCCTGGTTGCGCACGCTGGCCAGCACCGCCATGCGGCCGATGCGGCCATCGGGGGCCAGGCGGCCGGTGCCGACGGGCTGGCCGTCGGCGTCCAGGGCCAGCACGTGGACACAGACCGGGTCCAGCGCATCACGCTCCAGTTCGGCGGCGATGCCCTGTTCCTGCACGAATACCCGCTGCCGCACGCCGTGGATGGCGGCATGGGCGTCCGCGTGGCTGACCTGCTGGACCCGGATCGTGGCCATGGCTCAGGCGCGACCGGCGTCGCTGTCGTCTTCGTCGTGGTCTTCGAAGTTGACGATGACCTCGATACCGTCGTCGTGGACGGTCACGGTGTGCACGTCGTCGGAGACCACTTCCTCGTCGAGTTCGGCTACCTGGGCCTGGCCCTCGACCACTTCGCCCAGCACCGCGGCGTCCTCGCCTTCGTCCTCGTCCTCGGCGTCAAACACCTCGTTCGGGTCGATCAGCTGGAACACGCCGCCAACCAGCAGCTGCTGCAGCACCGCGCGGCCCTTGTCGGACAGGCCACGGTAGGCCGCCGCGTCGAGCTGCTCGGCACCGGCCAGGCGCTGCGCGTCCTTTACCGGCAGGGCGAAATCCTGGCCGCTGACATACAGGCTGGCGCCGCGCTTGGCCCGACGCCAGGCCAGGCGCGCCCACGGGTGGCGCTGCAGCAGCAGGCCCGAGGCCAGGGCCTGGACCACTTCCTCCGGGGCCGGGGCGGCCTGGTGGGCCATCACTTCGCCCGCAGCGCGGTAGGTGGTGATGAAGCGGCCGAACCAGTCACCCAGCTTGTCCGGGTCGTTCATGCGGATGGCGTTGAGCGCGGTGATCACCCGCGCCATCGCCACCGTGTCGATTTCGTTCGGGTCGGCCGGCACCTTCAGGTCGGGGTCCTGGTAGCGGATGTTCTCGTCGGCATCGGCGATGAGGGTATCCAGGTAGTCGCTGATCAGCTCGGCCGAGGCCGGGGCGCGCATGCCGAAGGAGAAGGTCAGGCACGGATCCTCGGCCACGCCGTGGTGCGGCACGTTCGGCGGCAGGTACAGCATGTCGCCCGGCGCCAGCACCCAGTCGTGGGTGGGATTGAACACCTGCAGCAGCTTCAGTTCCACGTCCGGGCGGAAGCCCAGCGGCGGGCGCTTGCCCTTGATCGATTCGCTGGCGTCGATCTGCCAGCGGCGGTGGCCGTGGGCCTGCAGCAGGAACACGTCGTACTGGTCGACGTGGGCGCCGACCGAGCCACCGGTGGCGGCAAAGCTGATCATCACGTCATCCATGCGCCAGCGCGGCAGGAAGTTGAAGTGCTCGATCAGCGCGCGAACGTCCGGGTCCCACTTGTCGACGTCCTGCACCAGCAGGGTCCAGTCGTGGTCGGGCAGGGCGGGGAACACGTCTTCCTGGAACGGGCCACTGCGCACGCGCCAGCCGTCCTGGGCCTTGTCGTGCTGGATCAGGCGCGCCAGTACGCCTTCTTCGCAGGCCAGGCCGGCCAGGTCTTCCGGCTGCACCGGGGTCTGGAAATCGGGGAAGGCGTTGCGGATCAGCAGCGGGCGCTTCTGCCAGAAGTCGCGCAGGAAGGTGGCCGGGGCCATGCCCAGCGGCTTGCCGGGGCGGGCGGTGACTTCGATGAGGGGAGCGGTGGACTTGCGGGCGGCCATGGGGGATTCCTTGCAGCGGAAAGCGGGAGGTGCGGCGTGGCGGGCCGCCAAGGCCACCATTGTCCGACGTTCGTTGGGATTGCGCACGTGCGGTGGTTTGTCGCGGGGTTCCGGCCAACGGCTGAGCCCCTCGTGGCGACATCTTGGTAGGGTCGACTGTTAGTCGACCGGCTTCATGGGCTTGGCCGGGCGGGTGGGCTGCCCGGGGGACGCTGCAAGTACGTCCCTGTAAGCTTGGCCGCCGCATCCATGCGGCGGACACCCCCGCGCAGCCCACCCGCCCGACCCATGACAGTTTCCTGCGGGGCCCGCCACGGAATGGAAGAAGAAAATCAAAGGCAAGAGCGGGTCGCGCGCTGCGCTTGCTCGTGCATCTGTAGAGCCGAGCCCACGCTCGGCTTGCTGTTGGAACAAGCAGCCGAGCATGGGCTCGGCTCTACAAAGACCCTAAAAACCAAAACAAAGAGGGGCGCGGCGAAGCCGCGTCCCTCTTTCAAATTCCGTCCCGACAACCCAATGCTCTTCGATCCGTCACCGGGAATCTGTCAAAGGTGGGGCGGGTTGGGTTCGCGGGGGTGTCAGCCGCATGGATGCGGCTGCCAAGCCTCCACGGACGGATTCACGGCGTCCCCCGCGAATCCAACCCGCCCCGCCAAACACGGCTGAAACCCAGAGCCGCCTTTGACGTTGCCGTTGCCGTTGCCTGCCGCAGGCAGCGCCCGCGGCCGCCGCCGCAAGGAAACCCCTTAAATCTTCTTCGCCAGCGATTCCGCCAGACCGGTGTAGCTGCCCGGGGTCATCTCCAGCAGACGCTGCTTCGCATCCGCCGGCAGTTCCAGCCCCTGCACGAACGCCCGCATCGACTCCGCCGTGATGCCCTGCCCACGGGTCAGCGCCTTCAGCTGCTCGTACGGGTTCGGCAGGCCATGGCGGCGCATCACCGTCTGCACGGCTTCGGCCAGCACTTCCCAGGCCGCGTCCAGATCGGCATCCAGGCGCTGCGGGTTCACTTCCAGCTTGCCCAGGCCCTTGGCCAGCGAATCCAGCGCCACCTGGCCGTGGCCGAAGGCAGTGCCCAGTGCGCGCAGCACCGTGGAATCGGTCAGGTCACGCTGCCAGCGGCTGATCGGCAGCTTCGCGCTGAAATGCTCGAACAGCGCATTGGCGATGCCGAAGTTGCCCTCGGCATTCTCGAAATCGATCGGGTTGACTTTGTGCGGCATCGTCGACGAACCGACTTCGCCTTCCTTCAGGCGCTGCTTGAAGTAGCCCAGCGAGATGTAGCCCCAGATGTCGCGGGCCAGGTCGATCAGGATGATGTTGGCGCGGCGCGCGGCATCGCCGATTTCGGCGATGTTGTCGTGCGGCTCGATCTGCGTGGTGTACGGGTTGAACACCAGGCCCAGGCTGGTCACGAAGCGCTCGGCGAAGGCCGGCCAGTCCACCGCCGGGTAGCTGGCGACGTGGGCGTTGTAGTTGCCCACCGCACCGTTGATCTTGCCGGTCAGCTCGACCGCGGCGATCTGCCGGCGCTGGCGCTCCAGGCGGGCGACCACGTTGGCCAGCTCCTTGCCCAGGGTGGTCGGCGAGGCGGTCTGGCCGTGGGTGCGCGACAGCATCGGCTGTGCGGCCTGGGCGTGGGCCAGGGTGCGCAGGGTGGCGGCGATGCCGTCCAGGCTCGGCAGCAGCACTTCGCGGCGGGCCTGTTCCAGCATCAGGCCGTAGCTGAGGTTGTTGATGTCCTCGCTGGTGCAGGCGAAGTGCACGAATTCCAGCGCCGGGGCCAGCTCGGCGTCGTCCTTCAGCTGTTCCTTGATGAAGTACTCCACCGCCTTGACGTCATGGTTGGTGGTGCGCTCGATCTCTTTCACGCGCGCGGCCTGGGCCGGGGTGAGGTTGGCGGCCAGGGCACGCAGGCGGGCGGTGGCGGCCTCGGAGAACGCGGCCAGCTCGACGATGCCCGGCTCGGCGCCCAGGGCCAGCAGCCACTCGACCTCGACCGTGATGCGGGCCTTGATCAGGCCGTATTCGGAAAAGATCGGGCGCAGGGCATCGACCTTGCCGGCATAACGGCCATCGAGCGGGGACAGGGCGAGCAGGGCGTAATCGGACATGTCGGCAGGGCTGGGGCGAGCGGCGGGGGCCATATTCTACGACGCTGCGGGCTGCCGCGCTTCGCGCTCGCCGGGCATGGCCCAGCGCTACCGATCGGACGCTGCGACCCATCGGCGTTGTCCCCTGCTGCGGACAAGGGAGTATCGTTGGCACAGCCGCCAGCCCCGGGAAGCGACCCGCTGCCAGCCGCCGCTTCCCTTTTCCCAACAGAAGTAGTGCGGAGTCAATGCAATGAGCAAAGCTGCAAGCAAGGGTGGAACCGCGAAGTTCCGTATCGAACACGACAGCATGGGCGAGCTGCAGGTGCCCGCTGACGCCCTGTGGGGCGCGCAGACCCAGCGCGCCGTCGAAAATTTCCCGGTGTCGGGCCAGCGCATGCCGCGCGGCTTCATCCGTGCCCTGGGCCTGGTGAAGGGTGCCGCCGCCGGCGTCAACGCCGAGCTGGGGCACCTGCCCAAGGTCGTCGCCAAGGCCATCCAGGTGGCCGCCGCCGAAGTGTCGGCCGGTGACTGGGACGCGCATTTCCCGATCGACGTCTACCAGACCGGCTCGGGCACCTCGTCGAACATGAACGCCAACGAGGTCATCGCCACCTTGGCCAATCGTGCCGGCAAGGCGGGCAAGACCACGGTGCATCCCAACGACCACGTCAACCAGGGGCAGAGCTCCAATGATGTGATCCCGACCGCGCTGCGCGTTTCGGCGGTGCTGGCCGTGCACGAGCAGCTGCTGCCGGCGCTGGTGCACCTGCGCAGGACCCTGGACAAGAAGGGCCGCAGCCTGCGCAAGGTGGTCAAGACCGGCCGCACCCACCTGATGGATGCGATGCCGCTGACCTTCGAGCAGGAGTTCGGTGCGTGGTCGGCGCAGCTGGCCTCGGCGCAGGAGCGCATCGAGGACAGCCTCAAGCGCGTGCGCCGCCTGCCGTTGGGCGGCACCGCCATCGGCACCGGCATCAATGCCGACCCGCGCTTCGGTGCGCAGGTGGCCAAGGCCCTCAAGCAGCAGACCGGCTTCAAGTTCGACAGTGCCGACAACAAGTTCGAAGGCCTGGCATCGCAGGACGATGCCGTGGAACTGTCCGGCCAGCTCAATGCGCTGGCGGTGGCCCTGATCAAGATCGCCAACGACCTGCGCTGGATGAATGCCGGTCCGCTGGCCGGGCTGGGCGAGATTGAGCTGCCGGCCCTGCAGCCGGGCAGCTCGATCATGCCGGGCAAGGTCAACCCGGTCATTCCCGAGGCGACCGTGATGGCCTGCGCGCAGGTGATCGGCCACCACACCGCGATCACCGTGGCCGGCCAGACCGGCAATTTCCAGCTCAACGTGACCCTGCCGCTGATCGCGGTGAACCTGCTCGATGGCATCGGCCTGCTGGCCAACGTGTCCACCTTGCTGGCCGACAGCGCCATCGCCGGGCTGAAGGTGCGCGAGGACCGCGTAGCCGAAGCGCTGGCCCGCAACCCGATCCTGGTAACCGCGCTGAACCCGATCATCGGCTATGAGAAGGCCGCGGCGATTGCCAAACGTGCCTACAAGGAACAGCGCCCGGTGCTGGATGTGGCGCTGGAGGACAGCGGCCTTGACGAGGCCGAGCTGCGGCGCCTGCTGGATCCGACCGCGCTGACCGCCGGTGGCATCCAGGCCGGGGGCGGTGGCGCCGGCGGCTGATCGCGTGATCGGGTAGCGCCGGGCCATGCCCGGCGGATTGCCGGATAAAAAAAAGCCGCCCTTCGGGGCGGCGTTTTTCGTTCAGCGACGGTCGGCGACAATGTTGCCGAAGGTCTCGGTGTAGTCCTTGAACTCCGGGATGGTCTGCACCAGGTCCGGCGGAATCACCTCCATGCCTTCCGGCGGCTGGATCTTCACCGGCTGCATGTCGGGGTCGGCCGGGGCGGCCACCAGGGTGTTCTGGCGCAGCACCTGCAGCTTGCCGAACATGGTCTGCAGCATCTGCCGCTGGCCATCGTTGAGCGGGATCTGGATCTCGTCGACCTTCATCGTGCCGTCGGGCAGGATGATGATGTTCGGCGCAGGCTGGCGACGCACGGTCACCATGCTTTCGCTGACGGAAATCTTGGGCTTGCCGCGCTCGGCGCGGTGGTTGCGGTAGTCCTGGTCGCAGCCGGCCAGGCCCAGGCAGAGCAGGGCGACCAGCAGCAGCAACAGCTTCTTCATGGCGGTTCGATCGGGTGCATCGGGGGCGGCCATTGTAAGCCCGGGCGCCCCGGCGCGGCCGGCAACGGGTCAGGTTGCCGGCCGGGTGCGGCGAAATGTCACAGGGTCAGCGGTTGACGACCTTGTTGGTGTCGCAGTCGTCGATGTCAGACTGGTCCATGCTCGCGTACGGCTGGAACGCCGGCAGGTCGCGGGCCAGCGCCTGCTGGCTGGCCAGCATCGCCGGCAGGCGGTTGCACAGCTGCTTGGCCTGGGCCTCGAGCTTCTCGGCCTCGGCATTGATGCGCTTCTCGATGCCGTCGGTGTCGCCACTGAAAACACCCTTGATCGCTTCGCTGGCGGCGTTGGCGCCGAGCTTGGCACCGGCCACGCCGATCTCCATGCCGTCCTGGGCGATGCCGGCGATATGGCCGCGGTAATCCAGCAGCTGGCGACGCTGCGCCGGCGTGGTCTTCACTTCCTTGCCGGCAATCAGGAAGCGGCCATCGGGGGTGATCTCCGCGCGGGGCTGCTTGTCGGAGGAAATCTTGATGTTGCCCTTGGCGATCTCCTCGCGCGCCTTGTCGGTGGCTTCCTTGACGCTCTTGCCGATCTCGCCGGTGGCATCAGCCACGGCCTTGCCCGGCGAGGTGTCGGTGGCGGAAGCATCAGCGGACGAGGACGACGACGAGGACGAGGTGCCGCCACAGGCGATCAGCGGCAGGCACAGCAGGACGGCAGGCATCAGGCGCAGCAGGTTCATGGCGTTCCCCTCAAGGCAATGGATGGATGGCTTACTTGCCGCGCGGCAGGGTGACTTTGCCGCCGATGTCACGGTGGCGGACCTCGCCGCTGCCGCTGTGGTCGACGGTCAGGTTGCCGCCGGCGCCGTTGACGGTGATGTCGCCCGAGCCGTGGCTGCGCACGTGCACGTTGCCGCCGGTCTGGTCGATGTCCACGTCGCCGGAACCGACCACGCCGATCTCGACGTTGCCCTTCACCTGGCGGAAGCCGATGTCGCCCGAGCCGACCGTCTCCAGGCGGGCATTGCCGCGCACGTCGCTGATCTTCAGGTCGCCCGAACCGACGGTGCCGACCACGGCGTCGCCGCCGATGGTGCGGGCCTTGACGTCGCCCGAGCCCAGCGAGAGCAGGTTGAGCGATGCGGCGCCCTCGATGTCCAGGTCACCCGAGCCGACCGCCGCGTGCACGCTGCCGCGGGTGCCGCGGGCGATGCCATCACCCGAGCCGACGTCCATGCTCAGCGACTGTGCGTTGTCTATGCTGGCATCGCCGGAGCCTATGCGGAACTGCAGCGGCAGGTTGTCCGGCACGCTGCCGCGGATGTCCAGCCACGCATAGCTGTTGCCCATGCTCAGGCCGCTGCGGCCGTCGCGGCGCAGGCTGACCACCAGCTTGTCACCTTCGCGGCGCTGGTCGAGCACCAGCTGGTCCAGCCAGCTCTTGTCCGAGGCACAGGCGCGGCCGTCCAGCTGGCCGCCACCGGCATTGGCGATCACCTTCAGGTCGTGCTGGTTGACTTCGAACACCACGGCCTTGGCACCGGCCGCGTCCAGCTTCAGCGAACGCGGGGCGGAGAACTTGCAGTTCGGTGCGTCGGCGGCCTGCACCGACAGCGGCAACAGCAGCAACAGGGCACTACAGGCGAGCAGGGTACGCATGGTGGTCTCTCCGGAAAGGGGTCAGATTTCGCCTGCGCGCTTGCGCAGGACGATGGCCAGGGCGATGAAGGCGACGCCGAACGCTGCGCCGATCCACAGGTCGGGCATGGCCAGGGTCTTCAGCTGCTCGGCCGGGCTCATCAGCGCGGCCAGCGACTCGACGTTCTTGGCCTTGTCACTTGCGCTGAGGCGGTAGACCAGGTCCACGCCCGGCACCGTGCCCAGCAGCAGGCGGCCGACGATGTGCTGCCAGAACCAGCCGGTGGTCATGTCGAACAGATGCATCAGCTTGGTGGTGCTGACGATGATGCCGGCGAACAGCGGCAGCATGACCGCCCACAGGAACGGCTTGCTCTTGGCCCAGGCCGAGCACAGCAGCAGCCAGCCGGCGGTCGGCAGCGCCCACAGCGCGTACACCGGGATGGCGGCGAGCAGGCCGGCGCTCAGGGTCACCGGGCTGGCCGGGCCCCAGATCAGGGTGGTCGCGCTGCCGCCGTGGGTGACCGCGACGATGCTGATGATCAGCAGGAAGCCGAACATGGTGGCGACGGCGGCCAGGGTGGCCACCAGCGGTGCCACGATCAGGGCGCTGATCACCTTGGACAGCACGGTCTGGGTGTCCGACAGCGGCAGCGACTTCCAGAACAGGATGCTGCGGTCGCGGCGGTCGTCGTACAGGGCGCCCAGGCAGTAGAAGAACACCACGAAGGCCAGCACCAGGAAGGGCCAGGCAGAGCTCAGCAGCAGGGTCAGGTCCAGGCCGTTGCCGAGGTCGGCCATGTCCTTGGCGCTGATCTTCTGGGTCAGCAGGGCCAGGTCCAGCCCGTTGATGTTCACGTTCTCGCCGTCGACGTGCAGGCCGCCGTCGCGGGCGGCGCGGTGCAGGGCGAACAGGCCCAGGCCGATGCCCACCGCGCTCATCAGCAGCGAGACGATGCCGGCGATCAGCGGTGCATAGAAGAAGCCGCCGCGGTTTTCCCAGTATTCGCGCTTGAGCAGCCAGCGCAGGGTGCCTGCGGGGCTGAGCGGATGGTTGACGGCATTCATGCGTAGGTCCCCTTCATGACAGCGACGAACAGATCGGCCAGGCCCGCGTTGCGGGTCTCGCCGAGGGTAGAAAGCTGGCTGCGCGGCACGCCGTCATACAGCAGCACGGTCTTGCCGAAGGCCTGGCTGCGCTCGTCGATCGGCTTCAGTGCGCGGGCGGTGTCCAGCTGGTCGGCACCCACCAGCAGTTCGGTGTAGCGCTCGCCCACCTCGTCCATTTCCGCGCTGAGTACCACGCGGCCATCGCGGATGAACATCACGTCGCTGAGGATGTGCTCGATCTCTTCCACCTGGTGGGTGGTGACGATGATCGTCTTCTGTTCGTCGAAGTAATCCTCCAGCAGGCGCTGGTAGAACTCCTTGCGGTACAGGATGTCCAGGCCGAGGGTCGGCTCGTCCAGCACCAGCACGCGGGCGTCGATGGCCATCACCAGGGCCAGGTGCAGCTGCACGATCATGCCCTTGGACAGCTCGCGCACGCGCTGCTTCGGCTGCAGCTTGGTGTTGGCCAGGAAGCGTTCGCAGCGGGCGCGGTCGAAGCGCGGGTGCACGCCGGCCACGAAATCGATGGCCTCGCGCACCTTCAGCCAGCGCGGCAGCACGGCCACGTCGGCGATGAAGCAGATGTCCTTCATCAGTTCATCGCGGTGCACGCGCGGGTCGCGGCCCAGCACGGACAGCTCGCCTTCCACCGAGGTCAGGCCGAGGATGGCCTTCAGCGCGGTGGTCTTGCCGGCGCCATTGGGCCCGATCAGGCCGACGATGCGGCCTGCCGGAATGGAGAAGCTGGCGTTGTCGAGGGCAACGGTGTTCTTGTAGGCCTTGCGCAGGCCCTTGGCGGTAATGACGGCGTCGCTTGCTACGGTACTCATCAGATCTTCCCCTGGGGCAGCAATTCGTCGAGGTTCAGGCCCAGGCGCTGGATGCGCTCCAGGACGGCTGGCCATTCTTCATTGAGGAAGCGTTCGCGCTCGCTGCTGCGCAGCTGCGTGGCGGCCGCCTCGGTCATGAACATGCCCAGGCCGCGGCGCTTCTCGACCAGGCCTTCATCGGCCAGTTCCTGGTAGGCGCGCGAAACGGTGATGGGATTGAGCTGGTAGTCGGCGGCCACCTGGCGCACCGAAGGCAGGGCGTCGCCCGGCTTGAGGATTCCGTCGAGCATCATGGCGATCACGCGCTCCTTCAACTGGCGGTAGATGGGAGCGCCGTCGCTCCACTGGATGTCGCTCATATTCAGCTCCGTGGGGTCAGCGGCTGTGCGAACGAGAAGTACGGCATGGACAGGGAGCTGTGCAGCCGACGCGGGGGAGGGGGAGAGGGTTCGGCGTTCCCGGCCGTGAAGGGTGCTGCGTCCTGCGGGGTGTCGGGGGAGGAGGGCGCCTGTGGCGCCGGCAGGGCCAGCCAGAGCAGGGCCAACAACGTCGAGACGGCCGTGACCGCTGGGGCGGTATGGCGGTGTCGCATCCGGATGTTCATGGTTTCCCCCTGTCTCAGGTGACTGGTGTTGTATGCAACTATAACACCGGCACGCCGTCGTGCAAGCCCCGCTTCCACCCAACTGATGGCAGGGGTGGTCACTGTTCCGAAATATCACGTCACGTGATTGATCTGAATGGAAAAAGGCGTCGCACAGCCGGCCCGTTCCGGCCTGCTTCCATTCAGCAACATTGATGCTAGGTCATCAAAGGTGCGCTGGCCGGGGCTTACGGCGGCAGCCGCCACGCCGTGCAAAGTGCGGCCCGCCCTGCAACGGCAGGCGCTCCGGGCCCCGGTGCTATAGTTCGGCCGATTCCCGGCCCGAGCTGGCCGGAGCCCTGAAACAGCTACTGCGGAATGACCCTCATGCCTCTGCCGACTGCTTTCCCGCGCCGCCTCCGCGGCTTGTCCCTGTTGACCGTCCTGGCCTTCGGCCTGGCCGGCTCGGCCACCGCCCTGGCCGCCGACCTGCTCGATGTGAGCTACCGCCCGCTGGCCGGCAAGCAGCAGGTCAACCTGGAAAAGCGCTACCACGGCCAGGTGCTGCTGGTGGTCAACACCGCCAGCAAGTGCGGCTATACCCCGCAGTACGAAGGCCTGGAGGCGCTGCACAAGCAATACGCCAGCAAGGGCTTTGCCGTGCTCGGCTTCCCGTCGAATGATTTCAAGGGCCAGGAGCCCGGCGACGAGAAGCAGATCCAGGATTTCTGCACGCTGACCTACGGCGTAAAGTTCCCGATGTTCGAGAAGGTGCACGTCACCGGTCCGGAGGCCACGCCGCTGTACCAGCGCCTGACCGCCGCCACCGGCGTCGCCCCGGGCTGGAACTTCCACAAGTACCTGGTCGGCCGCGATGGCAAGGTCATCGCCCAGTTCGCCAGCAAGGTCACCCCCGACGATCCGCAGCTGAAGGCGGCCATCGACAAGGCACTGGCCGCACCGGCCGTGCATTGAATGAAAGCACGCACGCCTCGACATCTCCGGCGTGCGTGCGACAATGACCGTTTCGCGCCGACGTCGGCGCCCAGACACTTCCAGGAATGCAGCGAATGAAGATGGGAATGCGCGGCGCAGCGGCGTCGGTTCTGATTCTGGCGATGGGCACCTCCGGTGTCGCCCTGTCGCAACAACCGGCCGCACCGGCGGCCGCCAAGGAGACCGCAACCTTGAATTCCCCCAAGCAGAAGCTCGGCTACGCCATCGGTCTGGATGTGGCCAAGTCGTTCGCGCCGATCGCCGATGAAATTGACGTGGCTGCGCTGCGTACCGCCGTCGAGCGTTCGTTCGAAGGCCTGCAGCCGCAGATCACCCAGGACCAGGCCAAGGCCACCGATGCGGCCCTGCGCCAGGTCGTGATGGCCCGTAACGGCCAGCAGGTTCCGGGCATGGCCCCGGGCTCGCAGCCGGCCAAGGTCGACCGCGTCAAGGTCGCGCAGATGATCGGTTCGTACTCGGTCGGCCCGTCGCTGGCCCAGCTGAAGGACGACATCGACACCGCCTCGCTGTTTGAAGCGATCAGCACCGGCCTGACCAAGGGCCAGCCGAAGATGACCGAAGCGGACGCGACCGCCACCATCCAGGCGTTCATGGGCACCAAGCAGGCTGAAATGCAGGCCAAGGCCGCCCAGGCCGCGCAGACCAACCGTCAGGAAGGCAATGCATTCCTGGCCAAGAACAAGACCCAGCCGGGCGTGGTGACCACCGCCTCGGGCCTGCAGTACCAGGTGATCCGCCCGGGTAGCGGCGAGCGCCCGCTGCCGACCAGCAAGGTGCGCGTGAACTACGAAGGCAAGCTGCTGGACGGCACCGTGTTCGACAGCTCCGCGGGTCGTGGCCCGGCCGAATTCGGCCTGGACCAGGTCATCAAGGGCTGGACCGAGGGCGTCGCCCTGATGCCGGTCGGCTCCAAGTACCGCTTCTGGATCCCGGGCGACCTGGCCTATGGCGAGAACGGCACCCCGGGTGGCCCGATCGGCCCGAACGCCGCACTGACCTTCGACGTCGAGCTGCTGGGCGTTCTGCCGTAAGCCGCCAAGAGTCAGCACGGACATGCGCGTTGCGATTTTCGGTACCGGCTATGTCGGTCTGGTGACAGGTACCTGCCTGGCCGATGCCGGCCACCAGGTCATCTGCGTGGACATCGACCAAGCCAAGGTCGATGGCCTCAACCAGGGCGTCATCCCGATCTACGAGCCGGGCCTCGAGCCGATGGTGAAGGCCAACCATGCCGCATCTCGGCTGGCGTTCACCACCGATGCCGCAGCGGCCATCGGCCACGGGCAGGTGGTGTTCATCGCCGTCGGCACGCCGCCGGACGAGGATGGCAGCGCCGACCTGCAATACGTGCTGGCCGTGGCCCGCACCATCGGCCGGCACATCAGCGTGCCGACCGTGGTGGTCAACAAGTCGACGGTGCCGGTGGGCACCGCCGGCAAGGTGCGCGCGGCGATCGCCGAAGAGCTGGCTGCGCGTGGCGCGGACATCGCCTTCGACGTGGTGTCCAATCCCGAGTTCCTGAAGGAAGGCGATGCGGTCGCGGACTGCATGCGCCCGGACCGCATCATCATCGGCGCCTCCAGCGCCGAATCGGTGGCGGTCATGCGCCGCCTGTACGCACCGTTCAACCGCAACCACGACCGCGTGGTGGAAATGGACGTGCGTTCGGCCGAGCTGACCAAGTACGCAGCCAACGCGATGCTGGCCACCAAGATTTCGTTCATGAACGAAATGGCCAACATCGCCGAGCGCGTCGGCGCCGACATCGAGCAGGTCCGCCAGGGCATCGGTTCGGACCCGCGCATCGGCTGGCATTTCATCTACCCGGGCGCCGGTTATGGTGGCTCGTGCTTCCCCAAGGACGTGCAGGCGCTGGCCCGCACCGCGCAGCAGTATGGCCTGGCGCCGAAGCTGCTGGACGCGGTAGAAGCGGTCAACGAGGCGCAGAAGGGCCACCTGTTCGAGCTCATCCAGCGCCACTACGGCGCGGACGCCAGCCTGCGCGGGAAAACCTTCGCCGTGTGGGGCCTGGCCTTCAAGCCGAACACCGACGACATGCGCGAGGCCTCCAGCCGCCGCCTGCTGGCCCAGCTGTGGGACGCCGGTGCGCGCGTGCGTGCCTACGACCCGGAAGCCACCCATGAAGCGCAGCGCATCTTCGGCCACCGCGACGACGACCTGGTGTTCTGCGGCACTGCCGAAGACGCACTGCAGGGCGCCGATGCGGTGGTCGTGGTGACCGAGTGGAAGCAGTTCCGCAGCCCCGATTTCCAGGCGCTGCGTTCGCAGCTGCAGGATGCGGTGGTGTTCGATGGCCGCAACCTGTACGACCCGTCCGAGGTCGAGGCTGCCGGTCTGTCTTACTACGGCATTGGCCGGGGACGTTCGTTGCATGTCTGATACATCGAGTGAACGCGAGCAGGCGCTGGAAGCGCGCCTGGTCGAACTGGAAATGCGCGTGTCCTTCCAGGAACACGCGCTGGCCGAATTGAGCGATGCGCTGGCCGATGCACGCATGCAGGGCAGCCGCAATGCCGATGTGCTGCGCGTGCTGCTGGAAGACCTGGGCAAGGTCCGCAATGCATTGCATTCTTCTGATCCGGCGAGCGAACCGCCGCCGCCGCACTACTGATCTGATTCCTATGAGCGATACCCTCCGCGACCAGCTGATGGGCCTGGGCTTCAAGCCGGCACCCAAGCCCGAGCGCAAGAATGATGGCCCCCGCCGTGATGGCCGCCCGCAGGGCAAGGGGGGCAATGGCAATGGAAAGCTGCAGGGCGCTGGCAAGGGCGAGCACACGCCTGGCGAGCGTCGTGGCCACGGTCATGGCGGCCCCGGCAAGCCCGGCAAGCCCGCCCAGTCGCGTGGCCCGGGCCAGCAGGGCCCGCGCAAGCCGCGTACGGCCGAAGAGATGGACCTGGCCAAGGCCTACGCCATCCGCGCGCAGAAGGAAAAGGAAGAGCGCATCGAGACCGAGCGCCTGAAGCAGGAAGAAGCGCGCCAGCGCCGCGAGGCCAAGGCCAAGCTGGAAGAACTGCTGAAGGACAAGGGCCTCAATGACGAGGCGGCCGACATCGCCCGCCACTTCCCGTATGGCGGCAAGATCAAGCGCATCTACGTGACCGCCGCGCAGCTGACCGCACTCAATGCGGGTGAGCTGGGCGTGGTCCAACTCAACGGCCGTTACCTGCTGGTGACCGCCGAGCTGCTGGCGCAGTCCGAAGCGGTGTTCGCCGCGTCGGTGGCGCTGAAGGTCGATCCGAACGCGCCGGCCGAGGAAGATCCGTACGCGGACCCGCAGTTCCAGGTGCCGGACGACCTGGTCTGGTAATGGATTGAGTTGCCTGCCACGCCCGCCGACGTGGCAGTTGCGGGAGGCAGGATGACGGCTGAGGCAGGGCGCGGTTACGTACCGCATATCGATGGACTGCGTGCGATCGCCGTATTGGCGGTCATCGTGTTCCACCTGGACCCGGCCTGGCTGCCGGGCGGGTTCACCGGCGTGGACGTGTTTTTCGTCATTTCCGGTTTCGTGGTCAGTGCGTCGGTGCATCGCCTGCCGCCACTTTCGCTGGGTGCTTCGATGCTGCGCTTCTATGCGCGGCGCATCCGTCGCATCGCACCGGCACTGGTCACCTGCCTGCTGGTCACCGCGGTGGCCAGCGTGCTGTTCATTCCCGAATCGTGGTTGAGCGAGGCCAGTGACAAGACGGGCCTGATGGCCTTCTTCGGCCTCAGCAACTGGGTGCTGGCTGCGGTCGGCAACGATTATTTCGCGCCCAAGGCCGAGTTCAATCCCTATACCCACACCTGGTCATTGGGCGTGGAAGAGCAGTTTTACCTGCTGTTCCCGCTGTTGTTCCTGGCCTGGGCACGGGGCGCGCGTGGGCGCTGGCTGAGCCTGGGCCTGTTCCTGCTGGTCAGCGCGGCATCGTTGCTGCATGCGGCGCTGCTGGGCCTGCGCGACGTGCCGCCTTCCTGGGCGTTCTACGCCACGACCACGCGGTTGTGGCAGCTGGGCGTGGGCGTGCTGCTGTTCCAGCTGCTGCATGTGCGCGCATCGCTCGACCCGCTGACCCAGCGCTCGCTGGCCCGTGGTGCGTGGGTGTTCCCGCTGCTGGCCGCGCTGTCGCTGGCCCTGCTGGGCTGGGCGTTGTGGACGGCGCGCGCTGGACACTCACCGTGGCCCGATGGCCTGCTGCCGGCGTTCGCCACGGCGGGCCTGCTGTGGTCGCTGCATCACCATCCGCGGGCCTGGATCGGCCGGGTGCTGGCCAGCGCGCCCATGCGCCGCATCGGCCTGCTGTCCTACTCGCTCTACCTCTGGCATTGGCCGGTGTTCGTGCTGATGCGCTGGACCGTGGGGCTGGAAACACCGCTGCAGATGCTCTCGGCGACGTTGCTGGTGGCGCTGCTGTCCTGGTTGTCGTGGCGCTGGGTGGAACAGCCCTTCCGTGGCCCGTTGGCGCCGCGCGCGACGTCGCTGCGCTGGGTGGCCTGTGGCGCTGCCGCGCTCGTGCTGGCCGGCGCCCTGCAGATGCTGCTGTACTCGCAGGCATCGCTGCTGTCATTCAGCACCGTCAGCCGCAATGCAGCGGACTGGTACGCCAGCAGCAGGAGCGTGGCTGATGATTTCCCGGGGTGCGCGCTGGTCACCGGCAAGCATCGCTTCGAAGGTGGCAGTGCCCGCACCTATGCGCGCGGGCGCTGTGATCGTCCTGTTCCCGCGGCCGCACCCGCCCGTGTGTTCGTGGCCGGTGATTCGCATGCCATGGCCTACATCGAGCTGCTGCAGCGGCTGGCGCTGGATTCCGGTGCGCAGGTGTCGCTGTATGGCCGTGGCGGCTGCCCGCAGGTCAGCCTGCAGAAGTGGCGCGGAGCGGGCGCCGGCTGCGAAGCATTCGACGCGGCCGTGTTCGCCGACATCAGCCAGCGGGCGCAGCCCGGCGACGTGGTGGTGCTGGTGTCACTGCGCGTTCCGCGCCTGTCCGACCAGTTCGTGCTGTTCGATGCCGCGGCGCAGCTCGCGGGCGAGCGCACCCCGGAAGCGGCTGCAGGTCGCGACGTGGAGGTGGCCGAGGCGATCGCCCAATGGAAGCCATTGGCCGAGCGCGGCGTGCGCATCGTGATGGAGGCACCCAAGCCGGTGCTGCCAGCACCCCCATACCGGTGTTCGGATGCGTTCAACGCCGACAATGAAGTCTGCCGCAATGGACTGGTCAGCACCCGCGCGGACATGGAGGCGCTGCGTGCGCCCATGCTTGGCAGCCTGCAGCAGGTGGTCGCTGGCCTGCCGGGTGCGGTGATGTGGGACCCGCTGCCGGTGCTGTGTGATGCCACCCTGTGCCCGGCACAACGCGATGGCCGGCCGCTGTACTTCGATGGCGACCACGTCAGTGGCTATGGCAACCGCGTGCTGCTGCCGTCACTGCAGCAGGTCCTGCGCCAGCCCTGAAGCGGCGCATGGCGTTCACTCCGCGCGGGCGACGCGACGCCGCGCGCGGATCAACGGCAGGCTCAGCGCGAAGAAGCACAGCAGGGCGCCGACCAGGGCGAAGCCGCTGCCGGCCAGGAACGCCGTGCGGCCGTTGTCGATGGTCCACAGCTGGCCAGCGATGAGTGCGCCCAGCACGCCACCGACACCGGACGAGAAGCCATACAGAAGGCCCTGGCCATGGCCGTTGAGGCGGCCGGGGAAATAGGTCGCCAGCATCTGCATCGCCGCGGCGAAGAACGCGGCGAAGCCCAGCGCGTGTGCGGTCTGCGCCACCAGCATCACCGGCAGGTTTTCCGGGAACAGCGCGGTGACCGCCCAGCGCAGGCAGGAACTGACCAGTGCGATCAGCAGCATCCAGCTGGCGTCGTAGCGGCGGAAGAAGCGGCCGATGGTGAAGAACACGCCCACCTCGAACACCACGCCGATGGTCCACAGCAGGCCGAGGGTAAACGTGCGGTAGCCGTGGTGGTCCATGTAGACCGAGAAAAACGTGTAGTACGGGCCGAACGACAGTTGTTCCATGAAGGCGGCGAGGAAGAACGCCAGCACCGGCGGGCGGCGCACGATCTGCCAGAAGCCGCTGGCATCGCCCTCGGCCTTGCCGATATCGCGCGCGTACTGGTTGCTGAAGGCCGAGACCACCAGCAGGGCGAACAGCGGCAGCATCATCCACGGCAGCAGCCCGGCGCGGTTGCCGTTGCCATCGCCTTCGATCAGCCAGCCGAACAGGGTGACGATGGCGATGAATCCCAGCGAGCCCCAGACCCGGATCAGCCCGTAGCGATGGCTGTCGCTGCCCAGGTGGGTAAGGGTGATCGACTCGAATTGCGGCATCACCGCGTTGTAGAAGAAGCAGAACACCACCATCGACGGGTACATCCACGGCTGCGGCAACGGTAGCAGGAACACGGCGAAGCTGAGCAGGGTCAGCACGCAGCCCACGCGCAGCAGGCGGATCGGGCGCGGTGAGGCGGCGGCCAGTGTGGTCCAGGTGCTGGGCGCGATCACGCGCGTGGCGTACCACAGGCCCATCATCACGCTGATGGCGGTCACGCTCATGCCGCGCGCGGTCAGGAACAGGCTCCAGTAAGGCGTGAAGGCGCCCAGCGCCGCGTAATAGAACAGGTAGAAGCTGGACAGGCGGGCGGCGGGAACGGTCATCGCGTGAATCATGCACGGTAGCGCCGGGCCATGCCCGGCGGACGGGAGATGAGGCCGGACATGGCCCGGCGCTACCGCCTCATTCGGGGTCGTAGTCGAGGTTGGAGGCGAGCCAGCGCTCGGCCTGGGCGCGGTCGACGCTCTTGCGGCGCGCGTAGTCGCTCACCTGTTCGCGGCTGAGGCGGCCGACCACGAAGTACTGGCTCTGCGGGTGGCTGAGGTAGTAACCCGATACGGCGGCGGTGGGCAGCATCGCGAAGCTCTCGGTCAGCTCCATGCTGGCGTTCGCTTCGGCCTGCAGCAGGTCGAACAAACGGCGTTTCTCGCTGTGCTCGGGGCAGGCCGGGTAGCCCGGTGCCGGGCGGATGCCGCGGTACTGCTCGTCGATCAACGCCTCGTTGTCCAGCGTCTCGGCGTGGTCGTAACCCCAGAATTCCGTGCGTACGCGCTGGTGCAGTCGCTCGGCCAGCGCCTCGGCGAAGCGGTCGGCGAGGGCCTTCAGCAGGATCGCGTTGTAGTCGTCATGGTCGGCCTCGAAGCGCGCGACGTGGGCGTCGATGCCGATGCCGGCGGTCACCGCGAAGGCGCCGATCCAGTCCTGCTTGCCACTGTCGGCCGGGGCGATGAAGTCGGCCAGGCAGAAGTCGGGGCGCTCGGCCGGCTTGTCCACCTGCTGGCGCAGGAAGTGCAGGGTGGTCTCGCCCTCTGGGTGCTGCACGCTCACGTCGTCGCCGACGCTGTTGGCCGGCCACAGGCCGAAAACGGCCTTGGCCTGCACCCACTTCTCGCCGACGATGCGGTCGAGCATCGCGCGTGCGTCGCGGTACAGCTCGCTGGCCTGGGTGCCGACGATCTCATCGGTGAGGATGGCCGGGTACTTGCCGGCCAATTCCCACGCCTGGAAGAACGGGGTCCAGTCGATGTAGTCGACCAGTTCGGCCAGCGGGTAATCATCGAACACGTGCAGGCCCGGCTGCTTCGGTGCCGGCGGGATGTAGTTCGCCCAGTCGCCCTGGAACTTCTGCCCGCGTGCGTGTTCCAGCGTGACCAGGCGCTTGGCATCGCCGCGGTTGCGGTGGCGCGCGCGAATCTCGGCGTAGTCGGCTTCGTTGGCGGCAACGAAGGCCTCGCGCAGGTCGCGCGAGATCAACGACTGGGCCACGCCGACCGCGCGCGAGGCATCCTTCACCCACACCGTGGGCGCCTTGTAATGCGGGTCGATCTTCAGCGCGGTGTGTGCGCGCGAGGTGGTGGCACCGCCGATCAGCAGCGGCAGGTCGAAACCCTGGCGCTCCATCTCGCGGGCGACGTGGCTCATTTCTTCCAGCGAGGGCGTGATCAGCCCGGACAGGCCAATCAGATCGGCGTGGTGTTCGCGCGCGGCATCGAGGATCTTCTGCGCCGGCACCATCACGCCCAGGTCGACCACCTCGAAGTTGTTGCAGGCCAGGACCACGCCGACGATGTTCTTGCCGATGTCGTGCACATCGCCCTTCACCGTGGCCATGATGATCTTGCCGTTGCTGCGCGCGGTGTCGCCGCTGCGGGCCTTTTCGGCTTCGATGTACGGCAGCAGGTAGGCCACCGCCTTCTTCATCACGCGCGCGGATTTCACCACCTGCGGCAGGAACATCTTGCCGGCGCCGAACAGATCGCCGACCACGTTCATGCCGTCCATCAACGGGCCTTCGATCACGTCCAGCGGGCGGCTGGAGGCCTGCCGGGCCAGTTCGGTGTCTTCTTCCACGAAGGCGTCCAGGCCGTGCACCAGGGCGTGCGCCAGGCGCTGCGCCACCGGCTTTTCACGCCAGGCCAGGTCTTCGGTCTTCACCGCGCCTTTCTTTCCCTTGTAACGTTCGGCGATCTCCAGCAAGCGCTCGGTCGAATCGCTGCGGCGGTTGAGGATCACGTCCTCCACGCGCTCGCGCAGCTCCGGTTCCAGCTCGTCGTAGATCGGCATTGCGCCGGCGTTGACGATGCCCATGTCCATGCCGGCGGCGATGGCGTGGTACAGGAACACCGAATGGATGGCCTGGCGCACCGTTTCATTGCCGCGGAACGAGAACGACACGTTGGAGACGCCGCCGGACACGTGGCAGTGCGGCAGGGTCTGCTTGATGATGCGGGTCGCTTCGATGAAGTCGACCGCGTAGTTGTCGTGTTCTTCGATACCGGTGGCGACGGCGAAGATGTTGGGGTCGAAGATGATGTCCTGCGGCGGGAAGCCGATGTCATCGACGAGGATGCGGTAGGCGCGGGTGCAGATCTCCACCTTGCGCGCGCAGGTATCGGCCTGGCCGGCCTCGTCGAAGGCCATCACGACCGCGGCCGCGCCATAGCGCAGCACCTTGCGCGCGTGCTCGCGGAACAGCGCCTCGCCTTCCTTCAGTGAGATCGAGTTGACCACACTCTTGCCCTGCAGGCACTTCAGGCCCGCCTCGATCACGCTCCACTTGGAGGAATCGACCATCACCGGGATGCGCGCGATGTCCGGCTCGGACATGATCAGGTTGAGGTAGCGGGTCATCGCCGCTTCCGAATCGATCAGGCCCTCGTCCATGTTGACGTCGAGGATCTGCGCACCGCTGGCCACCTGCTGGCGCGCGACGTCCACGGCTTCCTCGTAGCGGCCTTCCTTGATGAGCTTGCGGAACTGCGCGCTGCCGGTGACGTTGGTGCGTTCGCCGACGTTGACGAACAGCAGGTCCGGGGTGATGACCAGCGGTTCCAGGCCGGACAGTCGGGTGTAGGGCGAAGTGCTCATGCGGCCTGCTGCTCCTGTGCGCCGGGCAGGGCGCGCGGCGGCAGGCCTGCCACGGCCTCGGCAATGGCGCGGATATGGTCCGGGGTGGAGCCACAGCAGCCACCGACGAGGTTCAGCAGGCCGTCCTCCGCGAAGCCACGCAGGGTGGCGGCCATTTCCTCGGGGGTCTCGTCGTACTCGCCGAAGGCATTGGGCAGGCCGGCATTGGGGTGCGCGCTGACATGGCAGTCGGCCACCTGGGACAGGGTTTCCACGTGCGGGCGCATGGCATCGGCACCCAGCGCGCAGTTCAGGCCGATCGACAGCGGGCGCGCGTGGGCCAGCGAGGCATGGAAGGCATCGGCGGTCTGCCCCGACAGAGTGCGGCCGGACGCGTCGGTGATGGTGCCGGAGATCATCACCGGCAGGCGTGCGCCGCGCGCATCGAAGGCCTCTTCCAGCGCATACAGCGCGGCCTTGGCGTTGAGCGTGTCGAAGATGGTCTCGACCATCAGGGTGTCGGCGCCACCATCTATCAGGCCTTCGATGGCTTCGCGGTAGGTGTCGCGCAGCTCGTCGAAACTTGTGTTGCGGAAGCCGGGATCGTTCACGTCGGGGCTGATCGAGGCGGTGCGGCTGGTCGGCCCGATCACGCCGATGACGAAGCGCGGCTTGTCCGGCGTGGTCGCTTCGACGGCATCGCAGCAGGCGCGGGCGACGGCGGCGCCGGCCTTGTTCAGCTCGTACACCAGATGTTCGAGGTGGTAGTCGGCCTGGCTGACCGAGGTCGCGTTGAACGTGTTGGTTTCCACCAGGTCCGCGCCGGCCTGCAGGTAGGCGGTGTGGATGTCACCGATGACCTGCGGCCGGGTGAGCAGCAGCAGATCGTTGTTGCCCTTCAGGTCGTGGCCTTCCGGCGCGGCGTGGTCGCAACCGGGGCCATGGTCGTGGTCGTAGCCGCCGGCGAAGCGCTCGCCGCGGTAATCGTCTTCCTGCAGGTCATGGCGCTGGATCATCGTGCCCATCGCCCCGTCGATGATCAGGATGCGTTCGCGCAGTGCGGCGAGCAGGGCATGGGCACGTTCGGGATGCAGCCAGGGCAGGGCGGACACGGCGACCTCAGGGCTTGTTGGCGATCAGCGAGATGACTTCGAAATGCGGCGGGCGTTTTTCGCGGGTCACGGTTTCCAGGCTGGAAACCTGCAGGCCGGCCTTGTCGACGAACCTGCGCAGTTCCTTGTCGCTGAAGCCGAGGTTGACGTGGCCATAGGCTTCCACCGCGGCCTTGTGCTCGTGGCGGGCCAGGCTGCACAGCAGCAGGCGGCCGCCCGGGCGCAGCACGCGCGCGGACTCGGCCACGGCCTGCGCCGGCTTGCTGGCGTAGGTCAGGGCGTGCATCAGCACCACCAGGTCGAAGCTGCCGTCCTTGAAGGGCAGGGCGTGCATGTCGCCCTCGCGCACCTCCACGTTGGGAAGGCGGCGCAGGCGCTCGCTGGCGGCGGCCACCACGCGCGCGCTGGTGTCGATGCAGACGTAGCGGCTGGCGTGCGGGGCCACCAGTTCGGCCAGCACGCCGTCACCGGAGGCGATGTCGAGCACGTCACCGGTTTCCAGCAGCGGCAGCGCGGTGCGGGCCAAAGCTTCCCAGGTGCGGCCCGGCGAGTAGTGGCGCTCCATGTCGCCGGCCACGCTGTCGGCCCAGTTCTGGTCGGCGGCGCGGCTGGCCATCACCGCAGCGACGCGTTCGGCATCCTGGCGCAGCAACGGATCGTCGCTTCCGTTGCTCAATGCATGCCACAATGCGCGCTGCGCCGGGTCCAGCTGGGCATCGTCGAAGCGGTAATAGGCCGACACGCCGGCACGGCGGTCGCGGACCAGGCCGGCTTCCTTCAGGCGCGCCAGGTGGGTCGACACCCGCGGCTGCGCCAGCCGGGTGATCGCCGACAGCTCGGCCACGGTCAGCTCTTCCTGTTCCAGCAGCGCCAGCAGGCGCACGCGGGTGGCGTCGGCGAACACCTTCAGGCGGGTCGACCAGTCTTCCAGATCCATAAATATCTACCTATCGCGATATAGAGATATATTCGCCGACGGCGGCGGTTCCGGTCAAGCCGCCACACCCTCCAAGTCAGCCGCCGTTGCCCGGCCCCGGTACAATCGAGCCACCTGGGCGCGCAGTGCGTGGCCCCTATCATCATGTACCTGGGAGGGTGTTGTGGATTTCAGCTTTACTGAAGAGCAGTTGATGCTGCAGGACGTGGCGCGGCGCATCGCGCAGGAGAAGATCGCCCCGAGCGCGGAGCACCATGACCGCACCGGCGAGTTCCCCCTTGAGAACATCCGCCTGCTGGGCGAAAACGGCCTGATGGGCATCGAAGTGCCGACCGAGTACGGCGGCGCGGGCATGGACCCGGTGGCCTACGTGCTGGCGATGGTGGAGGTCGCCGCTGGTGATGCTGCGCACTCGACCATCATGTCGGTCAACAATTCGCTGTTCTGCAACGGCATCCTGACCCATGGCAGCGAGGCGCAGAAGCAGAAGTACGTGCGCGCCATCGCCGAAGGCGAGGCCATCGGTGCGTTCGCCCTGACCGAGCCGCAGTCCGGTTCGGATGCCACGGCCATGCGCTGCCGCGCAGTCAAACAGGCCGACGGTACCTATGTCATCAACGGCAAGAAGAGCTGGATCACCTCCGGCCCGGTGGCCAAGTACATCGTGCTGTTCGCGATGAGCGAGCCGGACAAGGGCGCGCGCGGCATCACCGCCTTCCTTATCGACACCGACAACGCCGGCTTCGGCCGCGGCAAGACCGAGCCGAAGCTGGGCATCCGTGCCTCGGCCACCTGCGAGATCGAGTTCAACGACTACGTGGCCCAGGCCGACGACGTGCTCGGCCAGGAAGGCGAGGGCTTCAAGATCGCCATGGGCGTGCTCGACGCCGGCCGCATCGGCATCGCCTCGCAGGCCATCGGCATCGCCCGTGCCGCCTATGAGGCCACCCTGGAATACGTGAAGGACCGCAAGGCCTTCGGCGCCGCCATCGGCACCTTCCAGATGACCCAGGCGAAGATCGCCGACATGAAGTGCAAGCTGGACGCCGCCCTGCTGCTGACCCTGCGCGCGGCCTGGGTGAAGGGCGAGGGCAAGCGCTTCAGCAACGAAGCGGCCATCGCCAAGCTGACTGCTTCGGAAGCCGCGATGTGGATCACCCACCAGGCCGTGCAGATCCACGGCGGCATGGGTTATTCCAAGGAAATGCCGCTGGAGCGTTACTTCCGTGATGCCAAGATCACCGAGATCTACGAAGGCACCTCGGAAATCCAGCGCCTGGTGATTGCCCGCAACGAGACGGGCCTGCGCTGAGTTCGAGCGGCCGCGCCGCCGCAATGGCGGCGCGGCCGATGGATATGCAAGCGCCGTGGCATTGGATGTCTGTAGTGCCGAGCCCATGCTCGGCTCAGGTACACGCAGCCGAGCATGGGCTCGGCGCTAAAGAAAGCGATCGCCCGCCCTTGCCCCGCTACAATGCAGCCCATTTTTTGCATGGAGCTGCACGATGATCTATCGCGGTTGGGGATTCATGACGCTGGTGACACCGATCGCGGTGATCCTGCTGCTGGCGTACTTCTTCCCGCACGACGGTCCGAAGGGCAACATCCCGCTGCAGCAGGTGCTGCTGGGCGGTGGCATCGGCGCTGGCGTGAACGTGCTGCTGGGCCTGTGGCTGAACCGTGCGCCGCGACAGAAGGGCGAGGCGGCACCGCATCATTTCTTCTTTGTGCCGATGCAGTGGGTGGCGCTGGTGATCGTGGCCGTGTGTGCGGTGATCGCGCTGCTGCGCTGAGGGGTTGGAGCTTCCTGGAGAGCCGAGCCCATGCTTGGCTCACGCGGCCAGTAGATCCACCCCCATGCGTGGATGCGCCGTGGCGTTGGCCATCTGTAGAGCCGAGCCCGTGCTCGGCTTCGGTAAAGGAAGCCGAGAATGGGCTCGGCTCTACAGGAAGCAAAAGCAGCCGAGCGTGGGCTCGGCTCTACAGAAACCTGCAACAGAAAAGGCCCCGGATCGCTCCGGGGCCTTTTCATTTCAGCTTACCGCCGGATCAACGATCCGGACGGTGTGCGGCTTCCGCGTCGCGCTGGCGCTCCATGAACTCCTTGGAGGGTTCATCCAGCTTGTCGCCCAGCATGCGGCGCACCACCACGAAGAACACCGGGATCATCAGCAGGCCCAGCAGGGTAGCAAACAGCATGCCGCCGATCACGCCGGTACCGATGGCGTGGCGGGAGTTGGCGCCGGCGCCGGTGGAGATGGCCATCGGGATCACGCCCATGATGAACGCGAACGAGGTCATCAGGATCGGGCGGAAACGCAGGCGGGCCGCTTCGATGGTGGCATCGCGCAGGGTCTTGCCCGCTGCACGCTGCTCCACCGCGAACTCCACGATCAGGATCGCGTTCTTCGCGGCCAGGCCGATCACCGTGATCATGCCGATCTTGAAGAAGATGTCGTTGGGCAGGCCGCGGATCATCGACAGGCCGATGGCACCCAGCACGCCCAGCGGCACGACCAGCAGCACCGCCACCGGGATCGACCAGCTTTCATACAGAGCGGCCAGGCAGAGGAACACCACCACCACGGACAGCACCAGCAGCAGCGTCGCCGCGTTGCCCGCCAGGATTTCCTGGTAGGACATGCCCGACCAGTCATAGCCGTAACCGGCCGGCAGGTCGTTGTTGACGATGTCTTCCATCGCGGTCATCGCTTCACCCGAGCTCTGGCCCGGGGCCTGCGAGCCGACGATGTTGATGGCCGAGTAACCGTTGTAGCGGCTCAGCGATGGCGGGGCCGACACCCATTCCGACTTGACCACCGTGTTCAGCGGGATCATGGCGTTGGTGCCGTCGGCATTGGTGGTCAGGCTGGAGGGGCTGTAGAAGCTCTTCAGCGATTCCTGGCCGGTGCGGAACGGCGCGTCGGCCTGCATGGTCACGCGCTTGATGCGGCCCTGGTAGAAGAAGTCGTTGACGTACACCGGGGCCAGCATCAGCTGGATGGTGCTGTACACGTCCGACACCGACATGCCCATCGACTGCGCCTGTACGCGGTCGACATGCAGCGCCAGCTGCGGAGCATTCTCCAGGCCGTTCGGACGCACGCCGGCCAGCTTGTCACTCTCCTGTGCGGCCTTGCCCAGCAGGATGTTGCGCGCCTGGGTCAGCTGTTCATAGCCCTGGCCGCCACGGTCCTGCAGCCACATGTCGAAGCCGCCAAACTGGCCCAGGCCCTGCACGGTCGGCAGGTTGACCACGAAGATCTGCGCTTCCTTGATGCCGTAGAACGCGCCGTTCATGTTCTGGATGAACTCCGGAACGGTAACTTTGCGCTCGTCCCACGGCTTGAGGCGGATGAAGCCCATGCCGACGTTCTCGCCCGAACCGACGAAGCTGAAACCCGCGATCTGCATCAGGCCTTCATAGCCTTCCTGGTCCTTCAGGATGCCGCGCATCTGCGAGAAGACTTCGTTGGTCTGGCCCTTGGTCGAGCCCGGCGGCAGCTGCACGATGGCCAGTGCGTAGCCCTGGTCTTCTTCAGGCAGGAAGCTGCCCGGCATGCGGGTGAACAGGAAGCCGCACAGCGCGGTCAGCACCACCGCCAGGATCATCCAGCGCGGCGCATGCTTCACCGCCGAGGTGATGTGGCCGACGTAGGTCCCGCTGATCTTGTCGTAGTACTTGTTGAAGGTACGGTAGACGATGTTCGGGTTGTCGTTATGGGTCGGCTTCAGGAAGGTCGCGCACAGGGCCGGGGTGAAGCCCAGCGCCAGGAACGCGGAGAACGCCATCGAGATGGCGATGGTCAGCGCGAACTGCTTGTAGATCTCACCGGCCGCACCGCCCTGCAGGGCCGAGGGGATGAACACCGCTGCCAGCACGACGGTGATCGCCACCACCGCGCCGGTGATCTGGGTCATCGCCTTCTGCGTGGCCGGCTTCGGCGCCAGGCCTTCCTCGGTCATGATGCGTTCGACGTTCTCGATCACCACGATCGCGTCATCGACCACGATGCCGATCGCCAGCACCATCGCGAACAGGGTCAGCTGGTTGATGGTGAAGCCGATCAGCCACATGCCCAGGAAGGTACCGAGCAGGGCCACCGGGATGACCAGGGTGGGGATGATCGTCGCGCGGAAGTTCTGCAGGAAGATCAGCATTACCAGGAACACCAGCAACACTGCTTCGAACAGCGTCTTGACCACTTCCTCGATGGAGATCTTGACGAAGGTGGTGCTGTCGTACGGCGAGAACCAGCTGACGCCAGCCGGGAAGCTCGGCTGCAGCTCGTCCATCTTGGCGCGCACGGCATCGGCCACGTTCAGGGCGTTGGCCCCTGGCAGCAGCTGGATGGCGAACGCACCGGCGGCCTGCCCGTTGTACTGGGTATCGAAGCCGTAGTTGTTGGCACCGAAGGCGACGCGGGCGATGTCCTTGAGCAGCACGCGCGAGCCGTTGGCATTGGCCCGCAGGATGATGTTCTCGAACTCTTCCGGCGAGCTGAAGCGACCTTCGGCCGAGACGGTTGCGGTGAAATGACCGTCCGGCGAGGGATCCGAACCCAGCGAACCGGCGGCGAACTGCACGTTCTGCGCGCGCACGGCAGCCAGCACTTCGCTGGCCGACAGGCCGTAGCCCTGCATCTTCTCCGGGTTCAGCCAGATGTTCATGGCGTACTCGGAACCGAACTGCTGGGTGCTGCCGACGCCGGGGATACGCGAGACCTGGTCGAGCACGCGCGAACCGACGATGTCGTTCAGCGCGTCACGGCTGATCGTGCCGGTATCCGAGCGCAGGCCGACCACCATCAGGAAGCCGGCGTTGGCCTTGGCCACCACCACGCCCTGCTGGGTCACTTCCGAAGGCAGGCGCGGCGTGGCCAGCGACACCTTGTTCTGCACCTGCACCTGGGCGATGTCCGGATCGGTACCGGTCTCGAAGGTCAGGGTGATCTGCGCACGGCCGTTGGAGGACGAGGACGAGCTGAAGTACAGCAGGTGATCGATACCGGTCAGCTGCTGCTCGATCACCTGGGTGACCGATTTTTCAGTGGTGTCCGCGCTCGCGCCCGGGTAGGTGGCCTGGACGGTCACCTGCGGGGGGGCGATGTTGGGATAGGACTCGACGCCGAGGTTGAGGATCGCGATCACGCCGCTGAGCGAGATCAGGATCGCCACCACCCAGGCGAAGACTGGATGTTCGATGAAAAATTTAGGCATGACGGAAGGTTCCCGTTACTGCTTGTTCGATTCGGTGGCGGCCGGCTCGGCCTTGTCGGCCGCCTCGGGCTTGGCCGGCGCCTTGTCGGCGCCGCCTGCGGCGGCGGCAGCCGGGGCTGCACCGCCGGCGGCGGGCTGGCCGTTGGCATCCTGGCCCGGGGTCCAGGGCTTGGCCGTGGCCGGCGCCCCTTCCTTGACCTTCTGCACGCCAGCCACCACGACCTTGTCACCGGCGGCCAGGCCGTCGCTGACCATCCAGTTGCCACCCTGCGCGCCTTCGGTCTTCACGTTCTTGCGCGCGACCTTGCCGTCGGCGCCGACCACCATCACGAAGCCGCCGGCGCTGTCACGCTGCAGGGCCTGCTGCGGGATCAGGAAGGCGTTGTTGCGCTCGCCCAGGTTGGCCTGGAAGCTGACGAAGGCACCCGGCAGCAGGATCTTCTGCGGGTTCGGCAGCACCGCGCGCAGCGAGACCGCGCCGGTGGTCGGGTCGACCGTGGTCGAGGAGAAGTCCAGCGTGCCGGCTTCGCCGTAGGCGCTGCCGTCGGACAGCTTGACGTTGACGGTGGCCTTGCCGTCGCCGGACAGGGCCAGGGCGCCACGCGCCTGCTGCGCACGCAGCTGGCTCAGCTCGTCCACGCTCAGCGAGAAGTTCACGTACAGCGGGTCCAGCTGGTCCACGGTGGTCAGCAGGGTCACGTCACCCTGGCCGACCAGGGCACCTTCGGTGACCTGCTGCTTGTTGGCCACGCCGCTGATCGGCGAGGTCACTTCGGCATAGCCCAGGCTGATGCGCGAGGAGGTGACCGAGGCTTCAGCCTGCTTCACCGCGGCCAGCGCGGTGCGCTCGGCGGCTTCGGCGCTGTCCAGGTCGGACTTGGACACGTACTGCTGCGGCGCCAGCGAGCGGGCGCGGTCGGCGGCGACCTTGGCGTTGGCGTAGGTCGCGCGGGCCGAGGCCAGCTGTGCTTCGGACGCGTTGAGGCTGGCGCGCAGCGGTGCCGGATCGATCAGGAACAGGGTCTGGCCCTGCTTGACCTCGCTGCCTTCCTGGTAGACGCGCTTGAGCAGCACGCCCGGCACGCGCGCGCGCACGTCGGCGCTGCGGAACGGCGACAGGCGGCCGACCAGTTCACGCTGCAGTGGCAGGGTCTGCGGCTTGGCGTCGATCACGCCCACCTCCGGCGGCGGGGGCGTCTGCTGTTCCGGCTTCTTGCAGGCGGCCAGCGCGACAGCAACGGCGCACGTCAAGGCAAGGGTGCGGAGTGGGGCGGTCATCAGGAGGAACTCCGGGGTTGGTTTGTAGTGGGGGCCGGTGACGGCGTTGGCGCGAACGCGCGCAGGAAGCTGTCGACCGAGAATTCTGCCCAGCGCCGACGCAGCTGCGCGTCATCGCGATGGGGGGTATGGAAGCGCTGTTTGTCGAAATCCTGACCGGCGATCATGCTCAGCAGCAGTTCGGCCATGAAGTGCGGGTCGTCATGCCGTAGCTGGCCACGCATGCAAACGGTTTCAATCCATTCAGCAAGATGAAGCGTCAAAGCGCCGGCACCATGCCGGTACAGCGTACGCGCCTCTTCGGGGAACTGCGCGGCATCGGCAGCGATCACCCGGCAGGCCTGTCCCACGTGCGGCTGGTTGAAATGCTCCAGGAAGTCGATGGCGAACTGCAGAAGGCTGGCACGCAGGTCGTCAGTGCGGAGTGCACGGACCATGGCCCCGGTGGCGTGGCCGACGTGGCGCTGCATCACCCGCCGCAGCAGATCCTGTTTGCTGCCGTAGCGCGAATACAGCGTCTGCTTGGAGCAGCCGGCGTGCTGGGCCACCGCATCCATGCTGATCTGCATGCCCTGGTGGGCCAGCAGTTCGCGCACGGCATCGAACACGCGCTGATCGCGCGCATCCAGGGCAGCGGGGAGGTAGGCCGGGTTCACTCGGTGGACTATACCGTCCAGTTCAGCATTGTGGAATCGTGCCAATAGTCCTGTCCGTCCTGATACCGGGCGCCGTGCGCGCTTATTGCGGTAACACGGTTTGCCGATCCTGTCGGTAACGCGATGCCGGTGGTGGACGCCATACCCGTGCGAACTGAATAGGCGTCTAAACCGCAGCAAACCCGGCATTTCATTATTCCGTCCTGCAGCAAGGCCTTTTCCTGCAACAGGGCTACAATTTCATTTTCCCAACTGAGCAAGCGCCCCGCTCTGCCATGAAACCGCAAAAAACCGCAGCCAAGACCGTGAAAAACAAAACCAAGCCAGCTGAGTCGGAGGTCGCAGTGACCGCTGGTTTCTCCCTGGAGCCGGTCTACACGGCCTTGCGCAAGCGTTACCCCGCGGCCGCGCAGGCCGAGGCAGTGGCATTCGCCGCCGCGTTCTACAAGCGCATGGAGTCGGACGAGTTCCCGCACCACACCGCTGAAGAGTGGGCGGCGCTGGCGGCAGACACCCTGGAGTTCGCCCGTGCACGCAAGGCCGGCAAGGCCAACGTGCGCGTGTTCAACCCCACCGCCAAGGCCAATGGCTGGGAATCGCCGCACACCGTGCTGCAGATCATCAACGACGACATGCCGTTCCTGGTCGACACCGTGACCATGTCTCTGGCCGAGCAGGGCGTGGGCGTGCACGTGCTGGGCCACCCGGTGCTGCGCTTCACCCGCGACAAGGCCGGCAAGCTGGCCAAGGTCGGCGAGGGCGATGCCGAGTCGGTGATGCTGCTGGAAATCGACCGCCAGCCGGCCGAAGCCATGGCCGCCATCGAGCAGGCCATCAACAAGGCGCTGGATGAAGTGCGTGCCATCGTGCGCGACTGGCAGCCAATGAAGGACAAGGCGCTGGCGCTGGCCGACGACCTGGGCAGCCGCACGCTGCCGGTCGACGATGCCTCGCGTGCCGAAGCACAGCAGTTCCTGCGCTGGGCCGCCGACAACCACTTCACCTTCTTCGGCTACCGCGAATACCGCGTAGAGAAGCAGGGCAAGGAAGACGTGCTGGCGCCGCTGGACGACACCGGCCTGGGCCTGATGCGCGGCAAGGACAAGTCCGCCGCCCGCCCGGTCAAGACGCTGGCCGCGCAGGGCCTGAACACCACGTCCGGGCTGAAGGACGCGCTGATCCTGACCAAGACCAATGCCCGTTCGCGCGTTCACCGCGCCGGCTACATGGACTACATCGGCGTGCTGGAGTTCGACGCCAAGGGCAGGATCATCGGCGAGCAGCGCTTCCTCGGCCTGTTCACCTCCAGCGCCTACAACCGTCGCCCGTGGGAAATCCCGCTGGTGCGCCAGCGCCACGAATACGTGATGACGCAGTCCGGCCTGGCCCCGGCCAGCCACAGCGGCAAGGCCCTGCGCCACATCCTGGAAACCCTGCCGCGCGAAGAACTGTTCCAGTCCAGCGAGGACGAACTGCTGCGCACCGCCATGGGCGTGCTGGGCCTGCAGGAGCGCGTGCGCAGCCGCCTGTTCCTGCGCCGCGACAAGTACAGCCGTTTCATTTCCGCGCTGGTCTACCTGCCGCGCGAACGCTTCAACACCGACGTGCGCCTGCGCATCGAAGCGATGCTGAAGGAAGCGCTGCACGGCGAGTACGTCGACAGCTCGGTCGTGCTGGGCGAATCGCCGCTGGCCCAGGTGCACCTGATCGTGCGCCCGAAGCCGGGCGAAATGCTCGACGTCGATACCGCCGAACTGGAGCAGAAGCTGGCCCAGGTGCTGCGCAACTGGCAGGACGACCTGCGTGAAGCGCTGGTCACCCGCCATGGCGAGACCGAAGGCCTGCGCATCGCCGCCCGCATCGGCAAGGCGCTGCCGGCCGGCTACATCGAAGACAACAGCACCGCCGTTGCCGCCAATGATGTCAGCCAGCTCGACGCCCTGACCGGCCCGGACGACCTGCGCCTGAGCCTGCAGGCCGTGCCGCGCGAAAGCGGCGATGGCCTGCGCCTGAAGCTGTATCGCCAGCTGGATGACATCCCGCTGTCGGACGCGCTGCCGATGATGGAAAACATGGGCCTGCGCGTGATCGCCGAGCGTCCGTACCGCCTGTCGGTCGACAACGCGCCGGTGTACGTGCAGGACTTCGAGGTCGAATCGACCGCCGGTGCCATCGACGCCGGCCGCGTCGATGAAGCCTTCGGCGAGACCTTCGCCCGCGTCTGGCACGGCGATGCCGAGAACGATGGCTTCAACCGCCTGGTGCTGGCCGCCGGCCTGCACTGGCGCCAGGTCGCCATGCTGCGTGGCTACTGCAAGTACCTGCTGCAGACCGGCGTGCCGTTCTCGCAGGCCTACGTGGAAGGCACCTTCTCGCGTTACCCGCTGCTGGCCCGCCTGCTTGTGGAACTGTTCGAAGCCCGCTTCGATCCGGCGACCGGCCACGAGAGCAAGGATGACATCGCGGCCGGCCAGGCCCAGCTGAAGGCCCACTTCGATGTGCTGGCCGCTGGCGACGACGCCACCCAGAAGGTGCTGAAGACCGTGGTCGATGCCCGCAAGGGTGACCGCGATGCGCAGATGCAGGCCGCGCGCGAAGCGCTGCTGAAGCTGATGGACCGCGTGTCCAGCCTGGACGAGGACCGCATCCTGCGCTCGTTCATGGGCGTGATCGACGCGACCCTGCGTACCAGCTACTACCAGACCGATGCCAACGGCCAGCACGGCCACGTCATCAGCTTCAAGTTCGATTCGGCCCTGGTGCCGGACCTGCCGAAGCCGCGCCCGTACCGCGAAATCTTCGTCTACGGCCCGCGCGTGGAAGGTACCCACCTGCGCTTCGGCGCCGTGGCCCGTGGCGGCCTGCGCTGGTCGGACCGTCGCGAAGACTTCCGTACCGAGGTGCTGGGCCTGGTCAAGGCGCAGATGGTCAAGAACACCGTCATCGTGCCGGTCGGCGCGAAGGGCGGCTTCTTCGCCAAGACCCCGCCGGTGAACGGTGACCGCGACGCGGTGTTCGCCAACGGCGTGGCCTGCTACAAGCTGTTCATCCAGGGCCTGCTGGACATCACCGACAACATCGTCAACAACAAGATCGTGCCGCCGGTGGATGTCGTGCGCCACGACATGGACGATCCGTACTTGGTGGTGGCGGCCGACAAGGGCACCGCGACCTTCTCCGACATCGCCAACGGCCTGGCCATCGCGCACGGCTTCTGGATGGGCGATGCGTTCGCATCCGGTGGTTCGGTCGGGTACGACCACAAGGGCATGGGCATCACCGCCCGCGGTGCGTGGGAATCGGTCAAGCGCCACTTCCGTGCGCTGGGCCGTGACAGCCAGAGCCAGGACTTCACCTCGGTCGGCGTGGGTGACATGTCCGGCGACGTGTTCGGCAACGGCATGCTGCTGTCGCGCCACATCCGCCTGGTTGCTGCGTTCGACCACCGCCACATCTTCCTGGACCCGAACCCGGATGCGGCCACCTCGTTCGTCGAGCGTGAGCGCATGTTCACCGTGCCGCGTTCTAGCTGGGCGGACTACGATGCCAAGCTGATCAGCAAGGGCGGCGGCATCTTCCCGCGTACCCTGAAGTCGATCGAGATCACCCCGCAGGTGCGTGAAGCGCTGGGCCTGGACGAGAACGTCAAGGCGATGTCGCCGAACGACCTGATGAGCGCGATCCTGAAGGCGCCGGTCGACCTGCTGTGGAACGGCGGCATTGGTACCTACGTCAAGGCCGCCAGCGAGCAGCACAGCGATGTCGGCGACCGTGCCAACAACGCCCTGCGCGTGAATGGTGGCGAACTGCGCTGCAAGGTGGTGGGCGAGGGCGGCAACCTGGGCATGACCCAGCTGGGCCGCATCGAAGCCGCCCAGGCCGGCGTGCTGCTCAACACCGACTTCATCGACAACTCGGCCGGTGTGGACACCTCCGACCATGAAGTCAACATCAAGATCCTGCTCAACGATGTGGTGCGCGCCAAGAAGCTGACCGTCGAGCAGCGCAACAAGCTGCTGGCGTCGATGACCGACGAGGTCGCCGACCTGGTGCTCAATGACAACTACCGCCAGAACCAGGCCCTGAGCCTGATGGAGCGGATGGCGGTCAAGCGCCTGGGTTCCAAGCAGCACTTCATCCGCACCCTGGAACAGCAGGGCCTGCTGGATCGCCAGATCGAGTTCCTGCCGTCCGATGCCGAGCTGTCGCAGCGCAAGGCACGCGGCCAAGGCCTGACCCGTCCGGAACTGTCGGTACTGCTGTCCTACTCGAAGCTGGTGGCGTTCGCCCAGCTGCTGGATTCGGACATCCCGGAAGATCCGTACCTGTCCAAGGAACTGCAGCGCTACTTCCCGACCCCGCTGCAGAAGAAGTACGCCGATGCGATGGAGCGTCACCGCCTGAAGCGCGAGATCATCGCCACGGCCGTGACCAACCAGACCATCAACCGCATGGGCGCCACCTTCCTGATGCGCATGCAGGAAGACACCGGCCGCACCATCGCCGAGGTCGCCAAGGCGTACACCATCAGCCGCGAAACGCTGGATGCCCGCGCGCTGTGGGCACAGATCGACGCCCTCGACGGCACCCTGCCGGAGTCGGTGCAGATCGACGCACTGGAAGTGATCTGGAAGCTGCAGCGTTCGTTCGTGCGCTGGCTGCTGTCGCGCCCGGGCCCGATGCCGGGCATCACCGAGGCGGTCAACCGCTACCAGGGTCCGTTCAACGACATCCGCGTTGCTTCGGGCGTGCTGCCGGATTCGCAGCGTCCGACCTACGAAGCCCTGGTGGCCGAGTGGAAGGAAAAGGGCCTGCCGTCCGCGCTGGCCCAGCAACTGGCCGAACTGCACTTCCTGGAACCGGCGTTCGACATCATCGAACTGGCCCGCACCCGCAAGCTGAAGCCGGTGGACGTGTCGAAGATCCACTTCCGCCTGGGCGATGCCCTGCAGCTGCCGTGGCTGTTCGAGCAGATCGACGCGCTGGAGGTCAACGGCCGCTGGCACGCGGTTGCCCGTGGCGTGCTGCGTGACGAGCTGGCCGCGCACCACCGTAACCTGGCCGGCCAGGTGCTGGGCACCAAGGGCAGCAGCGCTGAAGCCAAGGTCGCCAGCTGGATCGGTCGAGACGACAGCAGCCTGCGCTTCACCCTGTCGATGCTGGCCGAACTGGCCGAGCAGAAGACCCTGGACTACCCGACCGTTTCGGTCGCGGTGCAGCGCCTGGGCCAGCTTGCCGCGCATGGTGCGTAAGTGATGTAACGCCGGGCCTCGCCCGGTGAGCGTGAAACGGAACGGCCCCGCGAAAGCGGGGCCGTTCTGTGTTGGGGGTCTGCCGTTCGCCGGGCATGGCCCCGCGCTACCGGGGCGCGGGGGGCCAGGTAGCGCCGGGCCACGCCCGGCGAGCGCAGCGGCGCTCGGTTATGCTCTCCCTCATGCCTTCCCCCCGGATCCACCGATGAGCGACACCCCCCGCATCGCTTTCCTGGCCAGCACCACCGAAGCGGCACAGATGGCCCGCGCGGCGATGGTTTCCCGCTATGGCGACCACGCGCCCGACCAGGCTGACGTGCTGTGCCCGCTGGGCGGCGACGGCTTCATGTTGCAGACGCTGCACCGGCACGGCCGCCTGGGCAAGCCGGTGTTCGGCATGAAACTGGGCACCGTCGGCTTCCTGATGAACCAGTACCGTGCCGAGGATGACGTGGTCGCGCGTATCGCCCGCGCCGAGCCGGCCAACCTGCGGCCGCTGGAAATGGTGGCGTTGACCGAGTCCGGCGCGAGCACCGGTTCGTTGGCCTACAACGATGTCTCGCTGCTGCGGCAGACCCGCCAGGCGGCGCACATCGGCATCGACCTCAATGGTCAGGAGCGGGTGGCCGAGCTGATCGGCGATGGCGTGCTGGTGGCCACCCCGGCCGGCAGCACCGCCTACAACTATTCGGCGCACGGCCCGGTGCTGCCGCTGGGCTCGCACACCATCGCGCTGACGCCGTTGGCCCCGTACCGGCCGCGGCGCTGGCGCGGTGCCATCCTCAAGGCCGACACCGAAGTGCGCTTCCGCGTGCTCGACCCCTACAAGCGCCCGGTCAGCGTCACTGCCGATTCGCACGAGACCCGCGACGTGGTGGAGGTGACCATCCGCGAGTCGAAGGAGCACCGGGTCACCCTGCTGTTCGACCCGGAACACAATCTGGAAGACCGGATCCTGAGCGAACAGTTCGTTTTTTGACGACAATACGCTGCCGGCCCCCGCCGATCGCTTGAAGGACCCCCACCGATGGGCGACAACTCCCCCCGTCTGCTGACCGTCGCGGTGACCTCGCGCGCGCTGTTCGATCTGGAAGAAAGCCATGCGCTGTTCGAGAGCGATGGCGTGGCGGCGTACGCCGAGTACCAGCGCCAGCACGAGGACGACATACTGGGCCCTGGCGTGGCATTTCCGGTGGTGCGCAAGCTGCTGGCGCTGAACCAGGGCGCCAGCCCGGAAAACCCGCGTGTCGAGGTGATCCTGCTGTCGCGCAACTCGGCCGACACCGGCCTGCGCATCTTCAATTCGATCCAGCACTACGGGCTGGGCATCATCCGCGCGACCTTCACCGCCGGTGAGCCGACCTGGCCCTACGTGAAGCCGTTCGGCACCGACCTGTTCCTGTCGGCCAACCCCGAATCGGTGCGCAGTGCGCTGCGCCATGGCATCGCGGCGGCGACGATCCTGCCCAAGCCGCCGGGCGAGACCGCCGCGGCCGCTGCCGACCAGATCGACATGGGGCGCCCGGCCGGCCAGCTGCGCATCGCCTTCGATGGTGACGCGGTGATCTTCGGTGACGAGAGCGAGCGCATTTCGCGCGAGCAGGGGGTTGAAGCGTTCGGCCGCCACGAACGCGAGCGCGCCCGCGAGCCGCTCAGTGGCGGTCCGTTCCGAGGCTTCCTGTCGGCTCTGCATACCTTGCAGGAGGTGTTCCCGGTCGGCGACAGCGCCCCGATCCGCACCGCGCTGGTGACCGCGCGCTCGGCGCCGGCGCACGAGCGGGTGATCCGTACCCTGCGCGAGTGGGGCGTGCGCCTGGACGAGGCCCTGTTCCTCGGTGGCCGCCACAAGGGCCCGTTCCTGCAGGCTTTCGGCGCGGACATCTTCTTCGATGATTCGCAGCACAACATAGACAGCGCCCGCGAACACGTGGCCGCCGGCCACGTCCCGCACGGCGTGGCCAACGAGGGCTGAGCCCGGCGCTACCGGATGGGGCGGGCCGCAGCGGTAGCGCCGGGCCATGGCCCGCGAGCGCAGCGGCATGGAGCTACGGGCTGCCCGACATCCCCAGCTGCAGGTCCACCACCTTCCAGCGCAGGCCCTGGGGTTCCAGCACCACCCTCATCGGCGGTTCGCCCGGGCCGCGCTGGACGTCCACCACGAAACGGTCCAGCGCTTCGAAATGATGTTCGGCGTTCTTCAACGGCCGCGCCGGTTCGGTCGCGCCGAACGCGTCGCCGCCCTGCAGTTCATTGCGGCCGCGCTTCCACAGCACGTGGCCCTGCAGCATCGCGCCGATGCCGGTCGGCGTGACCATGGTGTCCACCGCCGCACCACCCAGCTGGTCACCCAGCCCGTACAGCAGCGCGCCAAACGGGCTGGCCGCCACGTCCGGCCCGGCCTGCCGCACCAGGTAGTCGTTGAGCTGGGCGCGCAGGCTGCTGCGTACGCGCGGGAAGTCGACGTAGCGCTCGAGCTTGGCGGTATCGCGCTGTTCGATCGCCTTGGACAGACCATGCACGGCCAGGTATGGGCCGCTGAACCACCAGGCGACGACGGCCAGGGCGAGGGCAAGCAGGATGCCGATGAGCTTCTTCATGGCACCCAGACTGCCGCAACTGCGGGCGCCGCGGGTTAAGCGTCAGTGACTGGGCGAGCCGCTGCCATCGCCGAAGGCCGCCACCAGCCGCTGCCGCTCGGCGCCCTGCAGCGCCTGCACGTGGGTCTGCAGCACCTGGTTCAGACTGGAGACGCGGGTGGTGCCAAGGATGCCGCTGGCCACGCCGGGGTGCTGCAGCACATAGGCAAAGGCGGTCTGCGCCGGGTGCTGGCTGTGCACCGAAGCCACCGCGCGGCGCATCGCGCGGGCGCTGTGCATCAGGGCACGGCTGCTCGGCTTCAGCCATGTGCGCGCGAGGTACCAGGCGTCGGCCGGCCGTGGCATGCGCGGACGGGCTGGCAGCAGGTGGCCCTGTGCGAGCACGGTCCCGGCCAGCACGCCGATGCCCGCCGCCTGCAGCTGGTCGATCAGCGGCTCGCGGTCCTGCTGCAGGGCGTTGTAGTCCAGCAGCACCACGTCGAAGGCCTCGGGGTGCTCGATCATCCAGCGCAGCGTGCTGGCCGAATGGGTATTGATGCCCGTGTGGCGGACCAGCCCGCGCTCGCGCAGGCGCTGCAGCGCGGCCAGCAGATCATCGTTGATGTCGTGCTCGCTGGCGCCGTGCAGCTGGTAGATGTCCAGATACTCCAGGCCAAGGTTGCGCAGCGAGGCCTCGCAGCTGGCGGTGATCGCCGCGGCAGAGAAATCGCGCTGCTCGACGCCGCTGATGCCGGCCTGGCCGGTCAGCGTGCCGCCCTTGCTGGACACCACCAGCGACTCACGCGGCACGCGCGCCAGCAGTGGGCGCAGGATGCGCCCCAGGCGCGGTTCGGCATGGAAGCCCGAATAGTTGTGGCCGGTGTCGAGCAGGTTCACGCCCTGTGCCAGTGCGTGTTCGACCACGGCGGCCGCGTCGCTCTCGGCGAAGCGACGGTGGCCCCAGAAGCCGGAACAGCCCAGGCCGATCGGCGACACCTGCAGGCCGGTGCGGCCCAGCAGGCGTCGCTGCCGGGCCAGGGGCAGTTCCTGCGACATCAGAATTCGAGGTCCAGCGCAGCGCAGAGGTAATCGACGAACGGGCCCAGCGCGGCCAGGTCCTTGCCCAAGGTGGAGAGCAGGCGCGGGCCGGTCATGGTGTCGTCGTCCAGCGTGCGCCACATCACCCAGTTGCGGTGCTTGAGGTCGTCGATGAACTCGAAGTCGGCCGGGAAGCCGCGCGGCGGACGCACCAGCTTCTCGGTCTGCTCGAAATCGAAGCGCTTGCGCAGGGCGGGCGCATGCGCGGCCGCCTTCCAGCTGCCCGGGTTGTCGAGGATGAAATGGCGGATGCGCCGCTGCGTGTCCGGCTCGGGGTGCCACAGGCCGGCGCCGACGAAACTCTCGCCCGGCTGCAGGTGGATGTAGAACGAGGGCGCAGCCACTTCGCGGCGGCGCTCATGGAACAGGCGCGCACCCTGCCAGGTCTTGTACGGCGACTTGTCGTGGGAAAAGCGTGCGTCGCGGTGGATGCGGAACAGCGAGCCACCGACACCGCGCGTGTCCGAACGGAAATGGTCGCTGACTTCGGTCAGTGCCGGCTGCAGGTCACCCAGCAGGCGCAGGAAGGGCTGCCGCACATGGTCTTCGTACTGCTTGCGATGGTCGTTGAACCAGGTCTTGTCGTTATGCCGCGCCAGGCTGCGCAGGAACTTGAAACTGGCGTCGGAGAAATACGTGCTCACAGCGTCTCCTGCAGGTGGTGGCCCCAGTCGCGCAGCGACTGCAGCAGGCCGGTCCGGCGCGCGTCATCGGGCGCTTCGGCGGCCAGCGCCTCGATCTGCTGCTGGTACTGGGGCAGGTTCAGTTCGCCCAGGCCGTTCTCACCGAGCAGGCGCTGGCGGCGGTAATCCTGCCAGCGCTCGCGTTCAGCCGGTGCGAGGCTGTCGGGATGGTTGCGTGCGCGGTAGCGGAACAGCAGCTCGGGCAGGCGAGGGTCGCGGAAGCGGCCTTCCAGCGCGGCCAGCTGCTGCGGCGCACTGGTGCGGGCCAGGGCCAGCAGCGGCTTGTCGCCGGCGCCGAGGAAACCGTCATACAGCGATGCATCCACGTCGGACACGCTGGCCGGCCGCGGCTGGTTGAAGACCTGGCGGGCCTTCTCGGCCAGCTGCGCGGCAACTTCGCGCAGGCGCGCGGCCTTGGCCTCGATCGCCGCCACGTCCAGGCCCAGACGGGCGTGGTCGTCGGCGCGCAGATGGTTCCAGGCCACCAGCGCCGGCACCTTGTTCAGATGCACTTCCTTCAGCGGCACGCGTGCCACGCCCTCGGGCAGTTCGCTGGCGCGCATGTACAGGCGCTGCGCGATCACGTCGGCCGGCAGCTCCAGCAGGTCGTCGGTCTCGCCTTCCAGATCGAACACGATCACCCGGTTGTTGATGGTCGGGTGCACCGCCAGCGGCAGCACCGGCGCGGCGCAAAGGCGGCTGGCCGGGTAGCGCATGGAAATGTGCAGCACCGGGTTCATCGCGGCCACATCCAGCAGGCTGCCGACGAAACGCTTGTCGCGCAGCTTCAGCGCGTACTCCCACAGCCGCGGCTGCGACTGCTTGAACAGCCGCGCCATGCCGATGGTGGCGCGCACGTCCGACAACGCCTCGTGCGCATCGCCTTCGCGCACGCCGTTGGCTTCGGCCAGGTGCTCCAGCTTGAAGGAGGTGGCGCCATCCTCGCGCAGCGGCCACTGGATGCCGTCCGGGCGCAGCGCTCGCATCATCCGCAGCATGTCCAGCAGGTCCCAGCGGGAGTTGCCGTTGCGCCACTCGCGCTCGTAGGGATCGTAGAAGTTGCGGAACAGCCCGTAGCGGATGAACTCGTCGTCGAAACGCAGGGTGTTGTAACCGAGTGCGCAGGTGCCGGGGCGCGACAGCTGCTCGTTGATGCGGTCGAAGGCTTCGGCTTCGCTGATGCCCTCGGCCATGGCCTGCTGCGGGGTGATGCCGGTCACCAGGGTGGCCATCGGCGAAGGCACCAGGTCATCGGCCGGGCGCACGAAGAAGCTGACCGGCGTGTCGATCACGTTGAGATCGGCATCGGTGCGCATCGCCGCGAACTGGGCGATGCGGGTGCGGCGCGGGTCCTGGCCGAAGGTTTCGAGATCGTAGAACAGGAAGCTGTCGGCCATCAGTGTGCGCCCTCCAGGACCGGCAGCTGCGCGTGAATCTGCGCTTCCAGCGTGGCCCAGTCGATGTTGTCCAGTGAATCATGACCGGCGGTGGCCGCCACCAGCAGGTCGCGCTGGATCTCCGTGCGGCGCAGCGCTTCGGCATACGGCGTGTGCAGGAAGGTGACCATGGTGTAGTGGGGCACGAAGCGCGTCGGCCAGCGCCGCTGCAGTTCCTGTTCCAGCTCGCGCTGCAGCAGGAAGGCCGGGTCGGCCACGCGGTCGCGCATCTCCAGATAGTTCTCCAGCGCCATCTGCTGGATCGCGCGCGCGTTCGGCTTGCGCTCGGCCTCGAAGGCGGCGAAGGCGCCTTCCAGGTCATCGGCGTCGTGCAGGTGCCGCGCCAGCGCCACGCAGTCCTCGAAGGCGCAGTTCATGCCCTGGCCGTGGAAAGGCACCATCGCGTGCGCGGCATCGCCGATCAGCACGGCGCGACCGGCCTGGTGCCAGCGCTCAAGGGTGAGTGTGCCGAGCAGGCCGGGCGGATGCTGTTCCCAGTCCGCGCGCAGGTCCGGGATCAGCGGCAGCGTATCGGCAAACTCGCGGGCAAACAGCGCTTCGGCCTGCGCACCGGTGTTGACCGTGGCAAAGCTTGGATCGCCCTTGTTCGGCAGGAACAACGTGACGGTGAAAGTGCCTTCGTGGTTGGGCAGGGCGATGCACATGTAGTGGCCGCGCGGCCAGATGTGCAGCGCATTGCGCTCGATGCGGAAGCTGCCGTCGGCCGCTGGCGGGATTTCCAGTTCCTTGTAGGAATGGTCGAGGAAGGCGATGTCCTCACCCAGTGGCGCACGCCGGTTCATTGCACCGCGCAGTGCCGAGCCGGCGCCGTCGGCACCGATCAGCGTGTCGAAACGGATGTCGTGCGGGCTGTCGTCGCGGTCATCGATGAAGCGGGCGTAGCCGGCATCGAAATCGACCGTGTGCAGGCGGCGGTGGAAGTGCACGGTGGCACCGGCCTGTTCGGCCAGTTCCAGCAGCGTGGTGTTCAGGTCGCTGCGGTGGATCGACCAGATCACTTCGCTGTCGTCGCGCCCGTAGCGCTGCAGCTGCGGTTCGCCCTCGCGCGGGTGCACCATGCGCCCGCGCATCATCACCGCGCGGGCCATCACCTCGTCCTCCACGCCAGCCTGGCGCAGCGCGTTGCGGCCGCGCTCGGCCAGCGCCAGGTTGATCGAACGGCCGCTTTCGTAGTCGGCCACGCGCGGGTCGCCGCGGCGCTCGTACAGGGTGATGCGCCAGCCCTGCCGTGACAGCAGGATGGCCAGCAGGGAACCGGCCAGGCCGGCACCGATGATGCTCAACGAGCGGGATGCGTGTGCGATCAACGAACTGTCCAGAAGCAGGGGAGGGGGCGGCTTAGAGGCCGGCCCAGGCTTCCACTTCCTCGACGAAATGGTGCACGTCCAGGTAGCGGTTGTAGAGCGGGGTGGGCGAGATGCGGATCACGTCCGGTTCGCGCCAGTCACCGAGCACGCCGATGGCGCGCAGGTGTTCGAACAGGGCGCGGCCACGCTCGCGGCCGGCGAGCACGCGCAGGGAGAGCTGGCAGCCGCGGCGTTCCGGTTCGGACGGGGTGACGATGTCCAGCACCTGCGGCAGGCGCGCACGCACCAGCGCGTCGAGCAGGCCGGTCAGGGCCAGCGACTTGCGGCGCAGCGCTTCCATGCCGGCACGCTCGAACAGGTCCAGCGATGCGCGCAGCGGGGCCAGGCCAAGGATCGGCGGGTTGCTCAGCTGCCAGCCTTCGGCACCGATGGCCGGGGTGAACTGCGGCGCCATCTGGAAGCGGGTCGCTTCATCGTGGCCCCACCAGCCGGCAAAACGCGGCAGGGTGGTGTCGCGGTGGTGGCGTTCGTGCACGAAGGCACCGGCCACGGCGCCCGGGCCGCTGTTGAGGTACTTGTAGTGGCACCACACGGCGAAATCCGGCGCGACATCGTGCAGGTGCAGCGGCAGGTTGCCCACCGAGTGGGCCAGGTCGAAGCCGATGCGGGCGCCGTGCAGGCGCGCGAGGCGGGTGATCGCATCGAGGTCGAAGGCCTGGCCGGTGCGGTACTGCACGCCCGGCCACAGCACCAGCGCCAGGCGCGCGCCGTGCTCGCCGATGGCGCGCTCGATAGCGGCCATCGAGATCGTGCCGTTGGCTTCGTCCGGCTGCACTTCCACCAGGCACTGCGCCGGGTCGAAACCATGGAAACGGATCTGTGCTTCCACCGCATGGCGGTCGGTCGGGAACGCGCCGGCCTCCATCAGGATGACCGGGCGCTCGGTGGTGGGGCGGTAGAAGCTGACCATCATCAGGTGCAGGTTCACGCTCAGCGTGTTCATCGCCACCACTTCGCTGGGCAGCGCGCCGACCACGCGGGCCAGCTGTGCGCTGACCAGGCGGTGGTAGGACAGCCACTGGGTGGGGCCGGTGAAGTGGCCTTCCACGGCCAGCTCGCCCCACTGCTTCATCACTTCCTGCACGGCGGCCTGCGCGCCACACGGCTGCAGGCCCAGCGAGTTGCCGACGAAGTAGGTCTGTTCACCGCCGCCATGGCGCGGAATCAGGAATTCGTTACGCAGCGGGCGCAGCGGATCGGCGGCGTCCAGGGCGATGGCGTGGGTGCGGCTGAGCAGGTCGGACATGGTCGGGCAACAGGCTGCAACGGGGCTGCCAGTGTAGCGCTTGGCGGCGTGCCTGCCGCCGAACCTGTAGGGCCGAGCCCATGCTCGGCTGCCGGGCCACGAAGCCGAGCATGGGCTCGGCTCTACAGGGGCAGGTGCTCAGCCCGCCGCAGGCGTCGGCAACGGGTCCACGTGCCCGCACTCACTGCAGGTGCGCAGTTCCAGGCTGGCCTGGTAACGCGCGAACACCTTGGGCAGGTCGGTCTCGATGTTCTGCAGCGGGAAATACTCTTCGTGCAGCTTGTGGTTGCAGCGCTCGCAATGCCAGATCACGCCGTCCTTCTCGTGCGGCAGGCGCTTGCGCTCGACCACCAGGCCGATGCCGCCGGGCGGGCGCCGCGGCGAATGCGGCACCTTGGCCGGCAGCAGGAAGATCTCGCCGGCGCGGATCGGGATGTCACGCACCGCGCCGTCTTCCTGCACCTTCAGCACCATCTCGCCTTCAAGCTGGTAGAACCACTCCGGGCCTTCGTCGTAGTGGTAGTCGGTGCGCGAGTTCGGCCCGCCCACCACCATCACGATGAAGTCACCGTTGTCGATCATCTTGTTGCCCACCGGCGGCTTCAGCAGGTGGCGGTGTTCTTCGATCCAAGCGTGCAGGTTGATCGGCGAGGCGAGCATTGTCGGTTTCCCCGGAAGGTCAGTCGCGCTTGCCTTGGCGCGGCACGTACGAGAGGGCCTTTTCGTAGGCCGGCTGCAGTTCCTCCTGCGAACCCACGTCGATGCCCATCTCGCGCACGCGGCCGTCCTTCAGGCTGTACACCCAGCCGTGCACCATCAGCTTCTGGCCACGGGCCCAGGCGTCCTGAACGATGGTCGAGCGGCACAGGTTGGCGACCTGCTCGATCACGTTCAGTTCGCACAGGCGGGCGTGCCTGAGCTCGTCGGTCTCGATGGCATCGATGATCGCGGTGTGCTTCTGCATGACGTCGCCCACGTGGCGCAGCCAGTTGTCGGCCAGGCCGACGCGGGTGTTGTGCAGGCAGGCGTGCACGCCGCCGCAGCCGTAGTGGCCGACGATCAGGATGTGCTTCACCTTCAGCTGGTCAACCGCGTACTGCACCACGCTCAGGCAGTTCAGGTCGGTGTGGGCCACGACGTTCGCCACGTTGCGGTGCACGAACACTTCACCCGGTGCCATGCCGATGATCTGGTTGGCCGGCACGCGCGAATCGGAACAGCCGATCCACAGGTACTCCGGATGCTGCTGCTTGGCCAGCTGGTGGAAGAACTCGGGATCCTCCTTTTCGATGCGGTCGGCCCAGTCGCGGTTGTTCTGCAGCAGCTTATGGATGTCTTTCATGTTCGGGTCCCTGGCGTCGGGTGGGCGAGGAGCGTGGCCATCCGGCCGCGCCGTCGCGGGCAACAATGCGCTCAGTCGTTGGCGGCGGTCTGCGCGCGATGCCAGCGCATCCACTGCGCCAGCTCGGTGAAATGCGGGGTGTCGAGCTTTTCCAGTTCGGCGATCACCGCCTGCTGGTTGGCCTCGGGGTGGTTCTGGCTCAGTTTCAGCTTCAGCTGCACCTGCTCGACCTGGAAGCGGAAGCCGATGATGCCGCGCAGCTGGCGACGGTGGTCGTCACGCTGCGGCTCGAACTGCCAGTCCTGGCCGACGCTGGCTTCGAAGCGGTCGCCGATGTCGGAGACCAGCTGGGCCAGTTCGTCGGTGTCGTCTAAGCGCTGCAGCTGGCCGCGCAGTTCAGCGGCGGCGTAGTTCCAGGTCGGCACGCGCGAGGCGGCTTCCTTGTCCGGATACCAGCTGGCCGACACATAGCCGTGCGGGCCGTCGACCAGCACCTTGGCCGCGCCGTCGTGGCGCGACTGCGGGTTGGCGCGGGCCCAGTGGCCGCGCAGTTCAACTTGGTTGCCCTCGCGCCGGTACAGCACCGGCACCCGGGTCAGTTCGGGCAGGCCGTCGGCGCCGGTGGTGAGCACGGTAACGAACGGATCACGCGCCAGCAGGCGATCGAGCCAGAGCAGGTCGGTCTCAGCGAAGTCGCGTGGGGTGAACATGGTTTGCGCCTCAGGCGCGCGCGCCGAGCGACTGGATCATGCGCCCGCGCAGGCCTTCATCGCTGCCGGCCTGCGGTGGCTGCACTTCGTGCAGGCTGAAGCCACGCACCAGGGCATCTTCTTCGTCCAGGCCGTCGTACTCGACGAACTCGGCGTCGAACAGCTGCGAACGGGCGGTGTCCTCGCTGTCATAGCTCAGCGTATTGCCGTCGCTGTCGAGCACTTCGGCGGTGCCGGCCGGGCGCACGCGCAGGCGGGCCCAGATCAGGGTGTTGCCGAGGCTGGCCAGCCACCAGCTGTCACGTGCGTCGTTGTTGTCGTTCATGTATGTGTTACCAGAGCGAGACCAGCCAGAGCAGGGCGGCCATGCCCAGTCCGGCCAGCAGGGTCAGCAGCGATACCCAGGCCGGCGTCGCCAGCCCGGACAGCGAACGGTCCGGCTGCTGGCGGTAATCGCGGCGCAGCAGCCAGGCCAGGGCATCGGGCTTGAGGAAGGCGCCATTGCCGAAGCGCGCCGCGAGCGCCGGATGGCGGTCGCGCACGTGCACCAGGGTCAATGGCCAGAAGATCACGAAGGCACTGAACCCGGCCACTGCGACGCCGACGAAACAGAGGGCGAAGAACAGGGTCATGGGGGCAGTACCTCCGTGGTCGTATGGATTAGCTTAGAAGTCCGCGCTGCCCGGGGCACGCGGGTAGGGGATCGCATCGCGGATGTTGGACAGGCCGCAGACGTAGACCACCAGGCGCTCGAAGCCGAGGCCGAAGCCGGCGTGCGGCACCGAGCCGTAGCGGCGGAAATCGCGGTACCAGCTGTAGTGTTCGCGATCCAGGCCGAACTGGGCCATGCGTGCGTCCAGCACGTCCAGGCGCTCTTCGCGCTGGCTGCCGCCGATGATCTCGCCGATGCCCGGGGCCAGCACGTCCATCGCGGCGACGGTCCTGCCGTCGTCATTCAGGCGCATGTAGAAGGCCTTGATGTGCTCGGGGTAGTTGGTCACCACCACCGGGCGGCCGACGTGTTCCTCGGTCAGCCAGCGCTCGTGCTCGGTCTGCAGGTCCAGGCCCCATTCGACCGGGAAGTCGAACTTCTTGCCCGACTTCTGCAGCAGGCTGACCGCATCGGTGTAGTCGATGCGCTCGAACGGTGCGTTGATGAAGTCTTCCAGCTTGGTGATCGCGTTCTTGTCCACGCGCTCGGCAATGAAAGCCAGGTCGTCACCGCGCTCGTTCAGCACGGCACGGAACAGGTACTTCAGGAACTCTTCGGCCAGGCGTGCGTCTTCGGCCAGGTCGGCGAAGGCGATTTCCGGCTCGATCATCCAGAACTCCGCCAGGTGGCGGGTGGTATGGCTGTTCTCGGCGCGGAAGGTCGGGCCGAAGGTGTAGACCTTGCTCAGCGCCAGGCAGTAGGCCTCGACGTTCAGCTGGCCGGACACGGTCAGGAAGGTTTCCTTGCCGAAGAAGTCGCGGCTGAAGTCGATCGCGCCCTTCTCGTCGCGCGGCAGGTTCACCATGTCCAGGGTGGACACGCGGAACATCTGGCCGGCGCCTTCGGCGTCGGAGGTGGTGATGATCGGGGTGCTGATCCAGTTGAAGCCGTTCTCGTGGAAGAAACGGTGCACGGCCTGGGCGAGGCAGTTGCGGATGCGGGTGACCGCGCCGAACAGGTTGGTGCGCGGGCGCAGGTGCGCCACTTCACGCAGGAACTCCGGCGACATCGGCTTGGGCTGGATCGGGTAGGTGAGCGGGTCTTCGACCCAGCCGACCACTTCCAGCGCGCTGGCCTGGATCTCGAACGACTGGCCCTTGCCCTGCGACTTCACCAGGGTGCCGGTGGCGATGACCGAGCAGCCGCTGGTCAGACGCTTGATCTCGTCGAAATTGGCCAGCGTGTCGTTGGCCACGACCTGGATCGGAGCGAAGCAGGAACCGTCGCTCACATTGACGAAGGCCAGATTTGCTGAACCGCGCACCGTGCGCACCCATCCGCGTACCGTGACTTCGCCGCCTTCCGGGATCTTCCCGGCAAGCGCATGTTCAACGCTGACCACCGTCATGACTTGAATCCTCTGCTGATCGACTCGATCTGTGAACACGGGAGTTTACCGGTTGCAGCGTTCTGCTTGCGAGGCATTTTTCGCGACCCTGGCTCCTTATAATGTCCCCGTACCCCTGGAGTGAGCCTTATGGCCGTCAGCCTGACCCCCATCGCCTTCGAGCGCGTGCAGCGCTTTGTTGCCCAGACCCCCGGCGCCCTGGGCCTGCGCTTCGGCGTGACCAAGACCGGCTGCTCCGGCTGGGGCCACGTGACCGACCTGGCCCGTGACGAGCGCGAGGGCGACACCGTGTTCGACCAGGAGGGCGTGAAGATCTACGTCGACGCCAAGAGCCTGGCCTTGGTGGACGGGACAGTGATCGACTTCGGCAAGCACGGCCTGAGCGAGACCTTTACGTTCAGCAACCCGAACGCCACCGCTGAATGCGGCTGCGGCGAGAGCTTCACCACCGACGCCGACAAGGCCTGAGCCTGGTCCTGCCGCCGCCGGGCATGACCCGGCGCTGCCGGGTTCAGCTTCGCCGGCCCCGGCCGGTTGCCCGGCACCCCCATCTGCGCCATAATGCGCGGCTTCCTGCCTTCCTGGCGGGAACCCTTGCCCCACCGCGGTATCCACGGCGGGGGGCTGTCCGGCCGCAAGGCCACATCCGAAAGGTAGAAAAAACATGAGTCGTCATTACGAAATCGTGTTCATGGTCCACCCGGACCAGAGCGAGCAGGTCCCGGCCATGATCGAGCGCTACAAGTCGCTGGTCGAGAACGGCAACGGCACCATCCACCGTCTGGAAGACTGGGGCCGCCGCCAGCTGGCGTACCCGATCCAGAACCTGGTGAAGGCGCACTACGTGCTGCTGAACATCGAAGCCGACCAGGCCGTTCTGAACGAACTGACCGAAAGCTTCCGCTTCAACGACGCCGTGCTGCGCAACCTGGTCATCAAGCGTGACGAGGCTGACACCGAGCAGTCGCTGATCATGAAGAGCAAGGACGAGAAGGGTGACAAGCCGGAGCGCGGTGAGCGCCGTCGTCGTGACGACGAAGAAGGCGAGTCCACCACCACCGCTGACAACGAAGCCGGCGACGACGCCGCTTCTGCCGCCTAAGGAGCCTTCCCATGTCCAAGTTCTTCCGTCGCCGCAAGTTCTGCAAGTTCACGGCTGAAGGTGTCAAGGAGATCGATTACAAGGATCTCAACACCCTGCGCCAGTACCTGACCGAGAACGGCAAGATCGTGCCGAGCCGCGTCACCGGTACCAAGTCGAAGTACCAGCGTCAGCTGGCGACCGCCGTCAAGCGCGCTCGCTTCCTGGCCCTGATCCCGTACACCGACAACCACGACGTCTGATGCCCGGCGGGGCGTCCCGGTGCCGCCCCCGCTGTGCCAGCTATTCGGACAGCCTTTGTTGCGGGGTATCGCCTCGCTAACGAATAACTTATCTGGAGCAATACCATGCAGCTGATCCTCCTGCAGAAAGTCACCAACCTCGGCAACCTGGGCGACCTGGTCGACGTGAAGCCGGGCTACGGCCGTAACTTCCTCGTGCCGCAGGGCAAGGCCGTCCCGGCCACCGAGAGCAACAAGGCCGAGTTCGAAGCCAAGCGCGCCGAATACGAAGCCAAGGCCCAGGCCATCCACGCCGATGCTGACGCCCGCAAGGCCAAGCTGGAAGGCGCGAGCGTGACCATCGCCGCCAACGCTTCGACCGAAGGCAAGCTGTACGGCTCGGTCGGCGCCCGCGAAATCGCTGATGCCTTCACCGCTGCCGGCTTCGAGCTGAACAAGAGCGAAGTCATCCTGGGCGAAGGCGCCTTCCGCAACATCGGTGAGTACGACGTCCTGGTGCACCTGCACGCCGACGTCGAAACCACCGTGAAGGTTGTGGTTGAAGCCGAAAAGGCCTGATTCCAAGCCGAAAGGCCTGGTGTCACCAGAACGGGCGCCCGCAAGGGTGCCCGTTTTGTTTTTGCGGGCCCCTGTCCGCACGGCCGGCCCCGGGGAATGTTCCACGCCCCCCCCCCGTAGAACATGCCTCGTAGAACCGGTCCACATCGGTATACTCAGGGCGTCACACCCGTTCCACGGCCAGCGATCCCAGCAGGATCAATGACTTGGAGGGTAAGCAGGCCGCTCGCCGGCCCCAGTCCGGAACCTCTATGCGTCTTTCCACGATCAAGCTGTCCGGCTTCAAGTCGTTCGTCGATCCGACCACCCTGCACCTGCCGACCAACATGACCGGCGTGGTGGGGCCCAATGGCTGCGGCAAGTCGAACATCATCGACGCCGTGCGCTGGGTCATGGGCGAAAGCTCGGCCAGCCGCCTGCGCGGCGATTCGCTGACCGACGTGATCTTCTCCGGTTCCAACGCCCGCAAGCCGGTCTCGCAGGCCACCGTCGAGCTGATCTTCGATAATTCGGACCACACGATTTCCGGCGAGTACGCCTCGTTCAACGAAATCTCGGTCAAGCGCACCGTCAGCCGCGACGGCAGCAGCAACTATTATCTCAACGGCACCAAGTGCCGCCGCCGCGATATCACCGATCTGTTCCTGGGCACCGGCCTGGGGCCGCGCAGCTACTCGATCATCGAGCAGGGCATGATCAGCCAGATCATCGAGGCGCGACCGGAAGACCTGCGCGTTTACCTGGAAGAGGCCGCCGGCATCTCCAAGTACAAGGAGCGCCGCAAGGAAACCGAAACCCGCATCCGCCATACCCGCGAGAACCTCGACCGGCTGGGCGACCTGCGCGACGAGATCAGCAAGCAGCTCGAGCACCTCAAGCGCCAAGCCCGGCAGGCCGAGCAGTACCAGGCGCTGCAGGAAGAGCGCCGGGTCAAGGACGCCGAGTGGAAGACCTTGGAATTCCGCGGCCTCGACGGGCGCCTGTCCAAGCTGCGCGAAGGCCTGTCGCAGGAAGAAACCAAGCTGCAGCAGCTGATCGCCGACCAGCGTGAAGCCGAAGCGCGCATCGAGACCTCGCGCGTGCGCCGCGAGGAGGCCGCCGACGCGCTCAATACTGCGCAGGCTGCCGTCTACCAGGTGGGCAGCACGCTGGCCCGTGTCGAGCAACAGATCCAGCACCAGCGCGAACTGTCGCAGCGCCTGCACAAGGCGCGCGACGAGACGCGGCAGGCACTGTCCGAGCTCGGCCAGCACATCAGCGGCGACGAAGCCAAGCTGATGGTGCTGCGCGAAGCCGTCGACGATGCCACCCCGCAGCTGGAAGCGCTGCAGGAAGAGAACGAGATCAAGCAGGAAAGCCTGCGCGAGGCCGAAGACCGCCTGGCCAGCTGGCAGCAGCGCTGGGAACAGCACACCTCGCAGAGCTCGGAAGCCTCGCGCGCCGGCGATGTCGAGCGCACCCGCGTGGACTACCTGGACAAGCAGATCCTCGATGCCGACCGGCGTCGTGAAGCCCTGGCCGCCGAACGTGCCGGGCTGGACGTGGACGCACTGGAAGAAGCCTTCGAGCAGCTGCACCAGCAGCACGACATGCAGAAGACCGCGCTGGATGAGCTGAGCGAAGACGTCGAGCTGCGCAAGCAGGGCGTGGCGGCCGTGCAGGAACAGCAGCGCAATGGCCAGGACGAACTGGCCGAACTGCGCAAGCAGGCCAACGGCCTTCGCGGCCGCCTGGCCTCGCTGGAAACCCTGCAGCAGGCCGCGCTGGGCCAGGAGCAGGGCGCGGCAGTCGCCTGGCTGAAGGCGCGCGGGCTGGACTCGGCGGCGCGCGTCGGCGAACGCCTCGATGTCGACGCTGGCTGGGAAAACGCGGTGGAAAGCGCGCTTGGGCAGTTGATCGAAGGCGTGCTGGTCGATGACCCGGCCAGCCTGGTCGACGCGCTTGGTGAGCTGGGCGACGGTCACCTCGCGCTGGTCGCCAATGACGATGCCGAACTGAAGGTTGCACCTACCTCGCTGGCCGCACGCGTGCGTGGCCCGGTGGCGATCCGTCGGTTGCTGGCACACCTGCATGCGGCCCGCGACCTGTCCGAGGCGAAGGCGCTGCAGGCTACCCTGCCCGACGGCGATTCGATCATCACCCAGGGCGGTGAGCGCCTGGGCCAGGGCTGGCTGCGCGTGTCGCGCTCCGGTGCCGCCCAGCAGGGCGCACTGCTGCGCGAACGCGAGATCAACGAACTGCGCGAGCAGATCGAACAGCTGCAGGACCGCGAGGCCGCGCTGGAAGAACAGCTGGCCGGTTTCCGTGAGCAGTTGCTGGCCGCGGAGCAGCAGCGCGAAGACGCGCAGCGCTCGCTGTACCAGGCCCACCGCGCGGTGTCCGAGCTGGCAGGCCAGCTGCAGGGCCAGCAGGGCAAGGTGGAAGCGGCGCGCACGCGTATCGATCGCATCGAAGGCGAGCTGTCGCAGCTGCTGGAAACGCTGGAGGTCAACCGCGAGCAGGCGCGCGAGGCGCGCTCGCGACTGGAAAATGCCGTCAGCAGCATGGGCGACCTGGAGTCGACGAGGCAGGGGCTGGAGGGAGAGCGCCGCCAGCTGACCGAGGCCCGCGACCTGGCCCGCGAAGCGGCACGCGCGGTGCGCGAACGCTCGCATGCGCTGGCCCTGACCCTGGAATCGCAGCGTGCCCAGGTGGCTTCGCTGAGCCAGGCGCTGGAGCGCATGAGCACCCAGCGTGACCAGCTGGATTCGCGCCTGGGCGAGCTGCATTCTCAGCTGGATGAAGGCGATTCGCCGGTTGAATCGCTGCAGGCCGAGCATCAGAACGCGCTGGAAGAGCGCGTGCGTGCCGACCGCGTACTGACCGAGGCACGCACGCTGCTCGACGGCATCGACGCCGAGCTGCGCAACTACGAACAGACCCGCCACCAACGCGACGAACAGGCACTGGCCCAGCGCGAGCGCATTTCGCTGCGCAAGCTCGACCAGCAGGCGCTGGTGCTCAGCGCCGAGACCCTGCAGGGCGCAGTGGAAAAGGCCGGTTTCGTGCTGCAGGACGTTCTCAACGCGCTGCCCGACGATGCGCGCTTGGGCGACTGGGAACAGGCCGTGCACCAGATCGATGGACGCATGCGCCGGTTGGAACCGGTCAACCTGGCCGCCATCCATGAGTACGGCGAGGCCTCGCAGCGTTCGGACTACCTGGATGCGCAGCACACCGACCTGACGACCGCGCTGGAAACCCTCGAAGACGCCATCCGCAAGATCGACCGCGAGACCCGCGGCCGCTTCAAGGACACCTTCGACCGCGTCAACGCCGGCGTGCAGGCGCTGTACCCGCGCCTGTTCGGTGGCGGCCATGCCTACCTGGAACTGACCGGTGAAGACCTGCTCGACACCGGCGTGACCATCATGGCGCGGCCGCCGGGCAAGCGCGTGTCCAGCATCTCGCTGCTGTCCGGTGGCGAAAAGGCGATGACCGCGGTGGCGCTGGTGTTCGCCATCTTCCAGCTCAACCCCGCGCCGTTCTGCCTGCTGGACGAGGTGGACGCGCCGCTGGACGAGGCCAACGTCGGCCGCCTGGCCAACATGGTCAAGGAAATGAGCGAGAAGGTGCAGTTCCTGTTCGTCAGCCACAACAAGGCGACGATGGAGGCCGCGCACCAGCTCTCGGGCGTGACCATGCGCGAGCCGGGCGTCAGCCGCCTGGTCAGCGTGGACCTGGAAGAAGCCGCGCGATTGGCGGGCGCGGCATGACGTGCCATTCTAGTTACCTGAATGAACTAGCCGGAGTACCTACCGAATGACCGACACGGCACTGTTGCGCATCGGCATCCTGGCCGCCGGCCTGCTGCTGGTGGCTGCGATCTTCCTGTTTGGCCGCCCGAAGAAGAAGCCGCAGGGGCGCCGCGTGGAAAGCGCCGAACCGGCCAGCGGCGAGCGTCGCGAGCCGGTGCTGGGCGAAGACGGCGTGGCCTTGGCAGAGAGCCGAGGCGAGCCGGGCCTGGGCGACGAAGGCCAGCAGGCCGAACTTGGCCTGGCCGATACCGATCCGGGCAGCAGCGATCTGGGCAAGCGCGCGACGCAGGACTTCGACAAGATCGTGTCGTTGTTCGTGGCCGCCCGCGCCGGTGAGCAGCTGCGCGGCGAGGATATTGTGGTGGCGGCCGAGAAGACCGGCCTGGTGTTTGGCCACATGAACGTGTTCCACCGCCTGGTGGAAGGCCATCCCGAGCGCGGCCCGATCTTCTCGATGGCCAGCATCATGAAGCCGGGCAGCTTCGACATGGCCAACATCCGCGCCATGGAAACCCCGGCCATCGCCTTCTTCCTGACCCTGCCGGCGCCGCTGACCGCGCTCGATGCCTGGGAAAAGATGCTGCCGACCGTGCAGCGCATGGCCGAGCTGCTTGATGGCGTGGTCCTGGATGACAGCCGCAACGCGCTGGGCCGCCAGCGCATCGCGCACATCCGCGATGAGCTGCGTGCGTACGACCGCCAGCACCAGGCGCCGCCGCTGACCAAGACCCCGCGCTGGTAAAGGCCCAAAGGTAGAGTCGAGCCATGCTCGACTGCCTTTTGTAGAGTCGAGCCATGCTCGACTTGTGCATACCCGGCCAAGCCTCAGTCGAGCATGGCTCGACTACAAAATCGGCCATCAATCCAACCAACGGCACCACGCAAACGGATGTTCGCCGAGCTGTGCCGCCAGTCCGGCACGGACAGGATTCGCCGCGATGTACAGCGCTTGGTTTCTCAATGATTCATCACATCGCACTGCGTGGTCATGATAGCCGCGCTGCCAAAGTGGCCCGTCGATGCCGATCAGTCGGCTACAGCGCGATTTCATCATCTGCACCGATGCGGCAAGGGTTCCTGAGCGTAGTTGCATCAACCAATGCACGTGATCTGGCATGACCGCCCACGCGAGGTTGAGGCATCGCCGCTCTTGCTGAATCCACTGCAGGCCCGCTACAACGACGGCGGCCCGCTGTGGATCATCAAAGTGCCGATGGCGCTGGTGAGCGACCGTGGTGATCGCGTAGACGTTCTGCAGTTGCGACCAACGGCCTTTCAGGAGACGTGGACTGGGCATGCCTCAGCATTGGCTGGCTGAAGTAGCTTGGGTATCGCTTGAATGCGGTCAGGCTTGTAAGAAAGGCCCCAGTCGAGCATGGCTCGACTCTACAAAGGGCCAGGCCGCGCTCCAGTCGAGCATGGCTCGACTCTACAGAGGGCCGGATCGGCTTCCACCCGGATGGGGTTACGCCGGTACGCCGGCGACCTTCGCGAATGCCTGGCGGAACGCCGCCATTTCTTCTTCGGTACCGACGGTCACCCGCACGCGCTGCGGCCAGATCGGCCAGCTGCGGCCGATCACCACGCCGTTGTCGGCCATCGCCTTGGCGAACGCGTTGCCGTCGCGCTGCACATCCACCACGAAGCAGTTTGCTTCGGACGGCACGCAGCTGAAGCCGCGCTTGCCCAGCCAGGCGATGGTGGCCTGGCGCACTTTCGCATTCTGCAACCGGCGCTGCGCGATCAACTGCGGGTCCTGCAGGCTGGCCAGTGCGGCCGCCAGCGCCGGCACCGGCAGCGGGTTCTCGCCCAGGCTGGCCAGTTCGCGCAGGCGGTCGGGGTGGGCTGCCGCCACGCCCAGCCGCAGGCCGGCCATGCCGTACAGTTTGGAGAACGTCCGCAGCACGATCAGGTCATCGCGCTGGGCGACCTGTGCGATCAGGCTGGGCTGGTCGCTGTACTGCAGATAGGCCTCGTCCAGCAGCACGCGGGTGGCGGACGGCTTGTTGGCCAGCAGCCACGCCAGCTCGGCCGGCGGGCTGATCGAGCCGGTCGGGTTGTTGGGATTGCAGACGTAGATCAGCCCCGTCGGCTGCGAATGCGCGGCTGCTGCCATTGCGCGAAGGTCGTGCGCACCGTCATTGCGCAGTGGCATTTTCTGCACCTGGGCGCCGCGCGCTGCAGCCATGTCACCGAGGGTTTCGAAGGTCGGGTCGGCAACCACCAGTGCCGCCTGTGGGCCGGTCCACAAGGTGGCCGCACGGTTCAGGGGCTCGCTGGAGCCGGGATACAGTCGCACGTGGCCGGCTGGGATGCCGGCCTGGGCGACAAAGGCATCGCGCACCTGTCCAGCCAGGGCGAACTGGTAGCGACCACTGCCGGCGATGCTGTCGCGTGCGGCCTGCTGGGCGGCGGGCGAAGGGCCGTAGGGGCACTCGTTGAAGTTGAGCAGGACCGGGCCGGTGGCGGGAGCCGGGGCGGGCTGCGCCTGGCCGAGGCGGGGCAGGCCGCTGCCAGCGGCGACGAGGCCGACACCGGCCAGTTGCAGGAAGTGGCGGCGGGAAGTGGACAGGTTCACGGGCAGGATTCCGAAGGGCAACCGCCGCACGCTAACCCTGGTGGGAGCGGGCGGCAAGCGGGGATTTTGTAGAGTCGAGCCATGCTCGACTGCTCTACCGGCCCAGTCGAGCATGGCTCGACTCTACAGGGGCGGGCATGACGAGGCCTGACACCCAAGCGCGGTAGAATTCACGGCCATCCCAGAAGTATCGGATCCCGATGAGCTCCAGCCCCGCCGAACGCGCCGAAGACCTTCGCCGGCAGATCGCCCAGGCCAACCGCGCCTACCACGAGCTGGACGCGCCGGAGATCCCCGACATCGACTACGACCGGCTGGTACGCGAGCTGGAAGCGCTGGAGCAGGAGCACCCGGAACTGGCCCGCGCCGACAGCCCCACCCAGCAGGTGGGCGCGCGTCCGTCCGGGCGCTTCGCCGAGGTGCGCCACGCGGTGCCGATGCTGTCGCTGTCCAATGCCTTCAGCGATGAGGAAGTGGCCGATTTCGTGCGCCGCATCGACGAGCGCCTGGGGCGCCGCAGTCTGCATTTCTCGGCCGAACCGAAGATGGACGGCCTGGCGATCAGCCTGCGCTATGAAGACGGCCAGTTCGTGCTGGGCGCCACCCGTGGCGATGGCAGCACCGGCGAGGACGTGACCGCCAACCTGCGCGAGATCGGTGACATCCCCAAGCGCCTGCACGGCCAGGACTGGCCGGACGTGCTGGAAGTGCGCGGCGAGGTCTACATGGCCCGTGCCGATTTCGAGGCCTACAACGATCGCGCGCGCCTGCACGGCGGGAAGGTGCTGGCCAATCCGCGCAATGCCGCGGCCGGTTCGCTGCGCCAGTTGGATGCGAAGATCAGCGCGCAGCGCAGGCTCAGCTTCTTCGCCTACGGGACCGGCGAAGTGCAGGGGGGGGAACTGCCCGATACCCATTCGGGCACGCTGGCGCAGCTGGGTGCCTGGGGCTTCCCGGTGAGCGAACTGTGCAAAGTGGTCGACGGCATCGATGGCCTTCTCGGCTATTACCGTGACATCGGCGAGCGCCGCGACGGCCTGCCGTTCGATATCGATGGCGTGGTCTACAAGCTGGATGACCGCGCCGGCCAGCAGGCGATGGGCTTCGTCTCGCGCGCACCGCGCTGGGCCATCGCGCACAAGTTCCCGGCGCAGGAACAGAGCACCACCGTGGAGGCGATCGAGATCCAGATCGGACGTACCGGTGCCGCGACGCCCGTCGCGCGCCTGGCGCCGGTGGCGGTCGCCGGTGTGATCGTGTCCAACGCCACCCTGCACAATGCCGACCAGATCGCACGCCTGGACGTGCGCGTGGGCGACAGCGTGATCGTGCGCCGCGCCGGCGATGTCATTCCCGAAGTGGTCAGCGTCATCCTCGACCGTCGTCCGCAGGGCACCACCCCGTGGCAGATGCCGACCCGTTGCCCGGTGTGTGGCTCGGAGATCGTGCGCGAGGAAGGTGCCGCTGCGTGGCGCTGCTCGGGTGAACTGTCCTGCCCGGCGCAGCGCAAGGAAGCCATCGCCCACTTCGCTTCGCGCCGCGCGATGGATATCGACGGCCTCGGTGACAAGTACATCGAAACCCTGGTCGACGCCGGCATCGTCAAGCGCGTCGCCGACCTGTACCAGCTCACCCGCGACCAGCTGCTGCACCTGAAGCTGGTGCTCGATGCGGAGGATCCCTCGGCGCTGGCCAACAATCTGAAGCCGCATCTGCCGGCCGAAGGCAGTGGCGACGTGCTGAAGGCCGTGCTCAAGCTCGACGGCCAGGATCCGGCATGGCGCGCGCAGGCGCTTGTGCAGCCGGTCGCCTTCGTATGGAACATCAAGAAAATCGCAACCAAGTGGGCGGACAACCTGATCGCCGCCATCGATGCCAGCCGCGAGGCCAGCCTGGAGCGGCTGCTGTTCGCACTCGGCATCGAACATGTGGGCGAGAGCACGGCCAAGGCGCTGGCGCTGTGGTTTGGTGATCTGGCGTTGATCCGCCGCCTGCCGTGGCCGCTGTTCAAGCGCGTGCCGGACATCGGTGGCGAAGTGGCGCGCTCACTGGGTCACTTCTTCGAGCAGCAAGGCAACCAGGACGCCATCGATGCGCTGCTGCAGGTCGGCCAGGTGCGGATCCGCGATGCCCATCCGCCGAGCGCGAAGCTGCGCGAGGGCCTGGACCTGGCCCAGCTGCTGGTGGAAGCCGAGATTCCCGGCATCACCCGCCTGCGTGCGGAGAAGCTGGTGGCCGTGCTGCCCAGCGCACAGGCCGTACTCGACGCCGAGCACGGCCAGTTCGTCAATGCCGGCCTGCCCGATGACACCGCGCGCGGCGTCGCCCAGTGGCTGGACACCGACGGCCATGGCGCGATGCTGCTGGCGGCGGAAACCGAGATGCAGCACATCCTGGCCAAGGCGCCGGCGCTGGCCGAGGTCGTGGCCGGTCCGCTGGATGGGCAGACGGTGGTGCTCACCGGCACGCTGTCCCAGCTCACCCGCGATGCCGCCAAGGACCGCCTGGAGGCGCTGGGCGCCAAGGTGTCCGGCAGTGTCTCCAGGAAGACCAGTTTCCTGGTGGCGGGCACCGAGGCCGGCTCCAAGCTGGACAAGGCGCAGTCGCTGGGCGTGCCGGTGTGGGATGAAGACCGCCTGCTGGCCTACCTGGCCGAACACGAATGATGACCCCGCCGGGCGCCACGCGCGCCCGGCCTGATGCACGAGAGGACACCCGATGCAGACCGCTCCGCTGGATTTCCGCCTGGCCACCCGCGCCGATGAGGACGTGCTGATCGCGTTGATGCGCGAGTTCTACGCCGAGGACAAGATCGAATTCGATGACGCACGCGTACGCCGCGGCGTCGATGCGCTGCTGGCCGACCCGCGCAACGGCGAAGCGCTGCTGTGGCTGGACGAGGCGCGCGAGGTCTGCGGCTACGCGGTGATCGCGATGGGCTTCAGTCTGGAGCAGGGCGGGCACTTCGTGCTGCTGGACGAGCTGTACCTGGCGCACCGCGCGCGCGGCCGCGGCCGTGGCAAGCAGGCGCTGGCCACCTGCGAACAGCGTGCGCGCGGGCGCGGTGTCAGCCGCATGCGCCTGGAGGTGAATCACCACAACGAGCTGGCGCGGCGCCTGTACCTGGCCAGCGGCTACATCGATGACACCCGCGATCTGCTGACCCTGCCGCTGGACCATCCGCGCCCGGAGGGCATTCTGTGAGCGAGGCCCTGATGCGCGCGCTGCAGCAGCGTGCCGCGCTCAACGCGCTGCTGCGCCGCTTCTTCGCCGAGCGGGACGTGCTGGAAGTGGAAACGCCGATCCTGTCGGTGGCTGGCAACACCGAGCCGAACATCGACAGTTTCCATACCGATTTCAGTGGCCATGTCGATGCCGGTGGCCGCCGCCGTTGGCTGCGCACCTCTCCGGAATTCCCACTCAAGCGCCTGCTCGCCGCCGGCGTGGGCGACTGCTACGAGCTCGGCCGGGTGTTCCGCAACGGCGAGGCGGGTGGTCGCCACAATCCCGAGTTCACCATGCTGGAGTGGTACCGCGTGGGCTGGGATCACCATCGCCTGATGCAGGAGACCGCCGAGCTGGTGCGCGAAGCACTGGCGCTGGTCGGGCGCACGGCGACCCTGCGCGTGCTCAGCTACCGCGAGCTGTTCCAGCAGCACGCCGGCGTCGATCCGTTCGTTGCGGACGAAGCGGCGTTGCGCGCGGCGCTGGGTGAGGTGCACATCGACCCGGTCGGCCTGACCCGCGATGACTGGCTGGACCTGCTGATGACCCATCGCATCCAACCGCACTTCGATGACGCGGTCATGACCGTGGTCCACGACTGGCCGGCCAGTCAGGCCGCGCTGGCACGCATCCGCGCGGGCACGCCGCCGCTGGCCGAGCGCTTCGAGTTGTACCTGGGTGCGGTCGAGCTTGCCAACGGCTATCACGAGCTGAACGACGCCGGCGAACAGCGTGCGCGCTTCGAGCGTGACCAGCAGCGCCGGCACGAGCGCGGCCAGGTGCAGCCTGCGCTGGATGAGGCACTGCTGTCCGCGTTGCCTGCCATGCCGGCCTGTGCAGGCGTGGCGGTGGGCGTGGACCGCCTGCTGATGGCGATGAACCGCACGCCGCGCATCGCCGATGTCCTTGCGTTTGATTTCGCCCACGCCTGAACGACCGCGCGCACTCTGCGCCTGAACAAAAACAACGGATTTCGCGCTTGATTCAGCAAACACGATGATGGTCTTATCACGCCTGATGCAGGACACTGGCATCGTGGTTCATCCGCTCCGTTGGGGAATGCTTTGGTCAAGTGGTTTGCGGTCGTCGCGGCACCGGTGTACTCCATGGCGATATGGGGCGGCCTGCTGCCGTCGTCGGCGTCTGCCCAGGCGGCGGGCTACGAGGGCGAAGTAGTGACCTGCGAATCGCGCGACATGGGCTGGGTGCACTGCGACATCGACGTCAGCAACGGCGTCGACCTGGTGCGCCAGCTGTCGAGCAACACCTGCATCCGTGGCAGTGAGTGGGGCACCGACCGCAGTGGCGTGTGGGTGACCCTGGGCTGCCGTGCCGAATTCCGTGCGCGCGGCGCTGAAGCTGCCGCCAGCTCCGCCGCTGCCGGCGAAGGCAAGAGCAAGCACCTGGTGCGCCGCGTGGTGCGCTGCGAATCCAATGGCCGCCCGCAGAGCTGCCCGGTGCGGCTGGATGGCGCGCCGGTGCGACTGCTGCGCCAGCTCTCGGTGCTGCCGTGCCGCGAAGGGCAGGGCTGGGGCTACAAGCGCAATGAAGTCTGGACCAGCCGCGGCTGCCAGGGCGATTTCGAAGTGGCCGACGATGCGGGTCGTTTCGTCGACGTGGCCCGCAAGCTGACCTGCGAATCCAAGTCCAAGCGGCGGCGCTTCTGCGGCGCCACCATTTCCACCGAGGCCAAGGTCATCAAGCAGCTGTCCGGCACAGCCTGCGAGGAAGGCAAGACCTGGGGCTGGAGCCGCAACGGCATCTGGGTGGACGGCGGCTGCCGCGCCGAATTCTCGGTGAATTGAGCCCGGGCAGGCTCCAACCACGCGGGGCGTGGCCCTACAATGGGCCCATGAACACTGCCACCGACCTCGACTACGCCCGCTACGACCATATCCGCCCGATCCTGTGGACCGGCGATGCCCTGCAACTGCTCGACCAGCGCAAGCTGCCGTTCGTGGTCGAACACGTGGTCTGCCATGACAGCGACGACGTCGCCACCGCCATCCACGCGCTGACCGTGCGCGGTGCGCCGGCCATCGGCATTGCCGCCGCCTGGGGCGTGGTGCTGGCGGCGCGCGAGGTGCAGGCCGCCGACGGCGCGCATGCGCTGCAGCAGCTGGAACCGCCCCTGCAGCGGCTGAACGCCTCGCGCCCGACCGCGGTGAACCTGGCCTGGGCGCTGGCCCGCATGCGCCGTTGCCTGACCGCCGCCGGTGCCGACTGGAAGGCGCTGCTGGAAGCGGAGGCTCAGGCCATCGCCGAGGAAGACCTGGCCGCCAACCGCCACATGGGCGCGCTGGGCGCGGGCCTGATCGACGCCGGCAGCGGCGTGCTGACCCATTGCAACACCGGCTCGCTGGCCACCGCCGGCTTCGGTACCGCGCTGGGCGTGATCCGCGCCGGCATGGCCCAGCACCGCATCGCCCGCGTGTTTGCCGGTGAAACCCGGCCGTGGCTGCAGGGCGCGCGCCTGACCGTGTGGGAGCTGCAGCAGGACGGCATCGATGCCACCCTGATCGCCGATTCCGCCGCCTCGCACCTGATGAAGACCGGTGCGGTGCAGTGGGTGATCGTCGGTGCCGACCGCATCTGCGCCAACGGCGATACCGCCAACAAGATCGGCACCTACCAGCTGGCCATCGCCGCCCGCCACCACGGGGTGAAGTTCATGGTCGTGGCCCCGTCCTCGACGGTGGACATGGACACCGTGGACGGCAGCCAGATCGAGATCGAACAGCGCGACCCGGGCGAGCTGTATGGCGTGGGCGGTACGCGCACCGTGGCCGAGGGAATTGCCGCCTGGAACCCGGTGTTCGACGTCACCCCGGGCGAGCTGATCGACGCCATCGTGACCGAGCGCGGGGTCATCCTGAACCCGACCGCCGAGAACATGCGCGCCGCCTTCGGCGGTTGATGCAGGTGGGGGAGGGAGGTCTGTAGAGCCGAGCCCATGCTCGGCTCAGCCGGCCATTCCACCGCAGCCGAGCACGGGCTCGGCTCTACAAGGGCTGCGGTACCCCCTAAGTTCCTGATTTGTGCCGGTAAAATCCCCGTAAAGGAAGGCGGAAAACGGCCTGTTGTGGTAGTATCCACAGGTTGAATCGAGGTTCCGGCACGACCCCCTCCCGCAGAGGGCTGCGCCGGACTGGACCGCTACCAGACAACGGAACCCGAATGGCAGAAACCGCCAAGGAAATCATCCAGGTCAACCTGGAAGACGAGATGCGCAAGAGCTACCTCGATTACGCCATGAGCGTGATCGTGGGCCGCGCGCTCCCGGATGCGCGCGACGGCCTCAAGCCGGTGCATCGCCGCGTGCTGTTCGCGATGAACGAGTTGAACGCGCACAGCAACAAGCCCTACTTCAAGTCGGCGCGTATCGTCGGTGACGTCATCGGTAAGTACCACCCGCATGGCGATCAGTCGGTGTACGACACGCTGGTGCGTCTGGCACAGCCGTTCTCGCTGCGTTACATGCTGGTCGATGGCCAGGGTAACTTCGGCTCGATCGATGGCGACTCCGCCGCGGCGATGCGATACACCGAAGCGCGCATGTCGCGCCTCGCGCATGAGCTGATGGCAGACATCGACAAGGAAACCGTCGATTTCCAGCCCAACTACGACGAAAAGGAACTGGAGCCGACGGTCATGCCGACCCGGTTCCCGAACCTGCTGGTCAACGGTTCGGCCGGTATCGCGGTGGGCATGGCCACCAACATCCCGCCGCACAACCTGAGCGAGTCGATCAACGCCTGCATTGCGCTGATCGACAACCCGGAGATCGACGTCGACGGCCTGATGGAGTACATCCCGGGCCCCGATTTCCCGACCGCCGGCATCATCAACGGCACCGCCGGCATCGTCGCCGGCTACCGCACCGGCCGTGGCCGCGTGCGCATCCGTGCCCGTGCCGATATCGAAGTGGCCGAAAACGGCCGCGAATCGATCATCGTCACTGAAATTCCTTACCAGGTGAACAAGGCGCGTCTGATCGAAAAGATCGCCGAGCTGGTCAAGGAAAAGAAGATCGAAGGCATCAGCGAGCTGCGCGATGAGTCCGACAAGGACGGCATGCGCATCTACATTGAGATCAAGCGCGGTGAATCTGCCGAGGTTGTGCTGAACAACCTGTACCAGCAGACGCAGATGGAATCGGTGTTCGGCATCAACATGGTGGCGCTGGTCGACGGCCGCCCGCAGTTGATGAACCTCAAGCAGATGCTCGAGGCCTTCGTCCGCCACCGTCGCGAAGTGGTCACCCGCCGCACCGTGTTCGAGCTGCGCAAGGCGCGTGCCCGTGCCCACGTGCTGGAAGGCCTGACCGTGGCGCTGGCCAACATCGACGAGATAATCGAACTGATCAAGACCTCGCCGAACCCCAACGAAGCGCGCGAACGCATGCTCGCCCGCCTGTGGGAGCCGGGTCTGGTCGGTTCGATGCTGGGCGCCGCCGGTGCCGAAGCCTCGCGTCCGGACGACCTGCCCAAGGGCGTGGGCCTGATCGAGGGCGGCTACCAGCTGACCGAGATCCAGGCCACGCAGATCCTGGAAATGCGCCTGCACCGCCTGACCGGGCTGGAGCAGGACCGCCTGACCGACGAGTACAAGCAGCTGCTGGAAGTGATCGCCGGGCTGATCCACATCCTGGAAGATCCCGACCGCCTGCGCCAGGTCATCCGCGAGGAACTGGTCAACGTCATGGCCGAGTTCGGCGATGAGCGTCGCACCGAGATCCGCCACAGCGAAGAAGACCTGGACATCCTCGACCTGATCGCGCCGGAAGACGTGGTGGTCACCGTGTCGCACGCCGGTTACGTGAAGCGCCAGCCGGTAAGCGTGTACCGCGCGCAGCGCCGTGGTGGTCGTGGCCGCAGTGCCGCGTCGACCAAGGAAGAGGATTTCATCGAACAGCTGTGGCTGGTCAACACGCACGACACGCTGCTGACCTTCACCAGTTCGGGCAAGGTGTTCTGGCTGCCGGTGTACCAGCTGCCCGAAGCCGGTTCCAACGCCCGTGGCCGTCCGATCATCAACTGGATCCCGCTGGAGCCGGGCGAGCGCGTGCAGGCCGTGCTGCCGGTGCGCGAATACGCCGATGGCCAGTTCGTGTTCTTCGCCACGAAGAACGGTACGGTCAAGAAGACCCCGCTGGGCGAATTCGCCTTCCGTCTGGCCCGCGGCAAGATCGCGATCAATCTGGACGAGGGCGATGCCCTGGTCGGCGTCGGCCTGACCGACGGCGAGCGTGACATCCTGCTGTTCGCCTCGAATGGCAAGACCGTGCGCTTCGGCGAGGACAAGGTCCGCTCGATGGGCCGTACCGCCACCGGCGTGCGCGGCATCAAGATGCCGGCCGGCGAGGAAGTGGTCAGCCTGATCGTGGCCGAGAGTGCCGGCGGCAGCGAGGACGAGAACGAGGACGACAACGGTGTCGACGAAATCGCAGCCAATGGCGATGCGGTGATCGACGGCGCCGACGACGCCAGCCTGCGTTACATCCTCACCGCCACCGAAAACGGCTACGGCAAGCGCACCCCGCTGCCGGACTACCCGCGCAAGGGGCGTGGCACACAGGGCGTGATCGGCATCCAGACCACCGAGCGCAACGGCAAGCTGGTCGCCGCAGTGCTGATGGGCTCGGATGACGAGGTCCTGCTGATCTCCGACGGCGGCACCCTGGTGCGTACCCGTGGCTCTGAAATCAGCCGCGTCGGCCGCAACACCCAGGGCGTCACCCTGATCCGCCTGTCCAAGGACGAGAAGCTGCAGGCGGTGGAGCGCATGGATGCCTCGATCGACGAGGACGAGGACGAGGTGGCTGCCGCCGCCCCGGCCGCGACCGACGGCGCCCCGGCTGCTGCCAGCAGCGAGGACGGCGCGCAGGAGTGATCCTGCCGCGATGAGAGATACCCGACGACGCCGGCCTTGTGCCGGCGTCGTTGTTTGCGGGATCTGGCCAAAACGCACTACGGGCGTTGCCGCCCGCAAAAAACGCATTCATTTCACAGGCAGGGGCGGATAACGGTGGGTGAACCAGCGGACGATGCCGTCCGCGGTGAAATCCCCCGTCCAACCGACCTGATGGTCGTGCCCTGGAGCCAGAAATGCCTGCCGCCCCCACCGCTGTTCCGCCTGATGGCCAGACCCTCCCGCCGCGTCGTCGGCACCCGGTGGCCACCGTTCTCGCCCTGTTGCTGATCCTGCTCGGCGCAGTCATCGGCGGCCTGGGCGTCTGGCTGCTCACGCTGGGCGGTTCCTGGTACTACGCCATCGCCGGCATCGCCATGCTGGTCAGCGGCGTGCTGCTGTGGGGCAACCGCCGCAGCGCCGCGCTGCTGTTCGCCCTCATCTTCGTCGGCACCCTGCTGTGGACGTGGTGGGAATCGGGCAGCACCTACTGGCGCTGGGTGCCACGGCTGGGCCTGGTGACCGCACTGGCGATCGTGATGGCCCTGCTGGCGCCGACCCTGCAGCGGCCTTTCCCGCGTCGCGCATCGCGTGGTGTTGCGGCGGTCTTGATGCTGGTTTTCGTGGCGGCCTTCGCGCTGGCCTTCGTGCCGCATGGCGAAGTGCGTGGCGACCAGCCGTTCCCGGACGCGGCGGCCTCGACCGGCATCGATCCCACCGAGGACGCCACGGGCCTGCAGCCCTCTGACCGGCCGGCCGACGGTGACTGGGCCGCGTGGGGCCGCAACAACGCCGCGACGCGGTTCTCGCCGCTGCATCAGATCACCCCGGACAACGTGGCCACGCTGCAACCGGCCTGGCAGTTCCGCACTGGCGACCTGCCGGAAAACCGCTGGGGCGCGGAAACCACGCCGCTGAAGATCGGTAACCGCCTGTTCCTGTGCACCGCGCGCAATCAGCTGATCGCGCTCGACGCCAGCACCGGCAAGGAGATCTGGCGCTTCAACCCGAAGGTAAAAGACGCGTCGATTCCCTATACCGCAGCGTGCCGCGGCGTGTCCTACTACGAGCAGCCCAGTGGCGCCGCCGTGGTCGATGCCGCACTGGCAGACGCGGCCGCCGATCTGGCACTGCCGGCGCCGCCGCCGACCCCGGGCGCGGCCAGTTTGCCCGGCAACCGCCCGGCCTGCACCGCGCGCATCATCGAAGGCACCCTGGACGGCCGCATCATCGCAGTGGACGCGGACAGCGGAAAGCCGTGCGCCAACTTCGGCAACAATGGCCAGGTCGACATCACCCTGGGCATGGGCAAGACGCCGCCTGGTTACGTCTCCATCACCTCTCCGCCGGCCATCGTGCGCGGCGTCATCGTCACCGGCCACCAGGTGCTGGACGGCCAGCGCCGCGATGCACCCTCGGGTGTCATCCAGGCCTACGACGCGGTGACCGGCAAGCTGCGCTGGGCATGGGACATGGACCAGCCGGAACTGACCGGCCTTCCGGCGCAGGGCAAGGAGTACACGCGCGGTACGCCGAACATGTGGACCACCGCCACCGGCGACGAGAAACTGGGCCTGGTCTACCTGCCGATGGGCAATTCCGCAGGCGATTACTGGAGCGGTTCACGCACTGAAAACCAGAACAAGTACGCGACCTCGCTGGTGGCCATCGACGTGACCACCGGCAAGCCGGCATGGCATTTCCAGGCCGTGCGCAAGGATGTCTGGGACTACGACATGGGCTCGCAGGCGAGCCTGATCGACTACCCGACCGCGCAGGGCAAAGTGCCGGCGATCCTGCTGCCGACCAAGCAGGGCGACATGTATATCCTCGACCGCCGCACCGGCCAGCTGCTGACCCCGGCCGAAGAGCGCAAGGTCCCCGGTGGTGGTGCGGAGCCGGAGCAACGCTCGCGCACCCAGCTGTTCTCGCTGTATCACACGCTGCGCCGCGAGCACGATCTGACCGAGCAGGACATGTGGGGCATCACCCCGATTGATCAGCTGGTGTGCCGCATCCAGTTCCGCAAGGCGCACTACGAAGGCTTCTACACGCCGCCGAGTGCAGATCATCATTCGATTGAATACCCCGGCTACAACGGCGGTTCGGACTGGGGCAGCGTGGCCATCGATACGCGTCGCGGCGTGATCGTGGCCAACTACAACGATATGCCCAACTACAACCGGCTGGTGCCGCGCGCGGAAGCCGACCGCAAGGGCTGGCGGCCGCGCGAGGAGATCACCCACGACAAGGGCGGTGCCGAGGGTGCAGGTGACCCGCAGGTCGGCACGCCATACGCCATCGACGTCAATGCTGGCTGGCGCCTGCCGTTCACCGGCCTGCTGTGCAAGCAGCCGCCTTACGGTGGCATCCGCGCGGTCGATCTGCGCACCGGCAAGCTTCTGTGGGACCGTCCGTTCGGCAGTGCACGTGGCAATGGCCCGTTCGGCATCCGCTCCGGCCTGCCGATTGAGATTGGTACGCCCAACAACGGTGGCGCGGTGGTGACCGCCAGCGGACTGATCTTCATTGCCGCCGCCACCGACGACCTGCTGCGCGCGATCGATCTGAAGACCGGCAAGGAGCTGTGGCACGTCAAGCTGCCGGCCGGTGGCCAGGCCAACCCGATGGTGTACGAGCAGGACGGCCGCCAGTACGTGGTGATCGTCGCGGCCGGGCACCACTTCATGGAAACGCCGAAGGGCGATTACGTAATGGCGTACGCCTTGCCGAAGTGACGTGATGGGTGGGCGACACCCCAACGCCAACCTCGCGGGGCTGGCGTTGGGCTAGGACGGCCGCACGCTTGGTCTGCGAAGGAATCGCCATGTTCGTGCGTTGTCCTGCTTCCCGCCCACTGTTCTGGGGCCTGCTGATGCTCTTGAACGTGGCGTCCGCGCAGGCCGCCACCCACACCGCCGATGCCGCGCCGGACGACCAGGGCAGGATCACCCTGCAGCCAGGCCAGGGCGAAATCTCGCCTGCGCTGCAGGTCGTGTTCAAGGTGGCCGACTGCAGTGGCACCGACAATGTGACCACCTGCCAGGTGCAGGCCATGGATGTGACCCGCAGTGGTCGCAAGGTGGCGGTCACCGGCGTGCAGCCGCGCCTGACCCGGGCGGGTGCCGGTGCGCAGGACGCCGCATCGGTGCTGCTGACCGTCGCGGACTTCAATGGCGATGGCGCGCAGGACCTGCAGGTGTGGCGGGACGACAACGGTGTCTACAACGTTTCCGTCCATGCGTTCTACCTGTTCGATGCCAAGGGCAACCGCTATGTGCGGGCCACGGCGCTGGAAGCGGCCATCGGCGGGCGCGATATCGACCACATCGAAAACGGTCGGTTTGTCCTTCGCGCGAAGGTCAGCCCGTGCGAGCGCGAAGACAAGGTGATCCAGCTGCGAGGTACCCGGCCACGGACACTGCTGGAACGCCGTTACGATACCTGCAAGGGTGAGCGACCGACCGAGTCGCACCTGCTGGAGTAGCGTCGACCGTCGGTCGACGGTCCTCTGCGATCAGCTGAAAACCCGCGCTGCGCGCGGCAGTCGACCAACGATCGACGTTACCCCCTCGCCAGGCGCCAGCGTTGGGCTAGGATGGCCGCACGCCTCGTCTGCGAAGGAATCGCCATGTTCGTGCGCTGTCTTTCCGCCCGCCCCTTGCTGTGGGCGCTGTTGATGCTGCTGTGCATGAGCGCCGCGCACGCTGCATCGCCCGCACCTGGGGCACGGCGTGCCGCCGATGACTGGCTGGCTGCCTTCAATGCGGGCAGTCTTGAGAAACTGCAGGCGTTCGCCGAACGGTACGCCAAGAAGGACGGCAGCACCCCGCAGGATTACCTGGAGTTCCGCGAGTCCACCGGCCCACTGAAGCTGCTGGAGGTGCGTGAGAGCACGCCACTGCAGGCGAAGCTGCTGGTGCTGGCGCAGCAGACCGAGCGTGCGATGCTGGTGACTGCGGAGATGGATCCCGCCCATCCGGAACGACTGAAGCTGTTCCAGCTGGAAGGCACGCCCACGCCGGAAAAGTACCAGCCTGCCCGTGTCGCCTTGCCGGTGTTGATGGCTGATGCCCGCGCAAAGCTGGACGCCTTGGCCGCTGAGGACGCGCTGTCGGGTAGCGTGCTGGTGGCGCGGAACGGGCGCGTGCTGCTGGACTGGCACGCAGGCCTGGCCGACCGCGGCGCGAACAAGGCGGTCGATGCACAGACGCAGTTCCGCCTGGCCTCGTCCAACAAGATGTTCACCTCGGTGGCCATTCTGCAGATGGTGCAGGCCGGTAAAGTCAGCCTTGACGATTTGATCGGCAGGCACCTGCCGGACTATCCGAACAAGGCCGTCGCCGATACCGTGACCGTATGCCAGCTGCTGACCCACACCAGTGGCCTGGGTGATTTCTTCGGCGATGATTTCGACCAGTACTCGGCGTCGTTGAAGACGCTGGATGACTACGTGCAGCGCTTCGCCAAGGATGCGCCGCAGTTCACGCCCGGCAGCCAGGATGCCTACTCCAACTACGGTTTCATCGTGCTTGGCCGCATCATCGAGGCCGTTTCCGGGCAGTCGTACTACGACTACATGGACGCGCACATCCTGCGACCGGCAGGAATGATGGACACGGGCTTCGAGCCGGAAACGGTGGACGTTGCGCAGCGCGCTGTCGCCTACACCAGGAAGGACGGGAACTGGGTGCGCGAAACGAAGACACTGCCCTGGCGCGGCATGTCGGCCGGTGGTGGGTACAGCACCGCCGCAGACATGCTGAAGTTCTGCGAGGCGCTGCGCAGCGGCAAGCTGCTGTCGCCGGCGCTGCTGCAGCAGGCCACCACCGCGCAGAACCACAAGGGCTGGTACGGCTACGGCTTCGTCGTGCAGGGGCAGGGCAGCCAGCGCCAGTACGGGCACGAGGGTGGGGCGCCGGGGTCGAACAGCGCCATCGTGGTGTTGCCCGAGCAGGGCTACGTGGTCATCGGCCTGGCCAACGTTGATCCGGATGCGGTCGGCAATGTGGTCAATTACATCGCGCGGCTCTTGCCGCTGTAGCGCAGGCGCCGCGCCCGGCTGGAGGTAGAGTCGACCGTTGGTCGACTATCGCGTACAGCGCGGGGTTTCAGCGGGTCGCGAGGGACAGTCGATCAACGGTCGACTCTACCCCCGTCAGCGCGGCACCCGCACCATCTTTGTCATCAGGTGCTCGACTACGCCCTCCGGATCGGCCGTGCGGCCGACGTGCGTGCTCGACATCTGCACGATCGAGCTGCGCTTGGCCGTAAGGAAATGGAAGCGCGCACGCGCGGGCAGCTGTGCGATCGGGCCGGCGTTGGCGTCGCCGCGGCAGATCGCCACGATGGCATCCAGCCACGGCTGCAGCGCTTCCAGGTCAAGCGCCGGCGCGAACGCCCGCAGGCGCGCTGCATCGATCTCGATCGCGGCTTCCAGATGGCGCGCGCCGGGGCAGGAGACGATCACCCCGACGTTGATGAACTCTTCGCGTTCCACCCGCGGTACCACGCGGATGACCGCATAGTCATACGTGTGCAGCGTGGGCACGGACGGCCTCCTGCACGAACACCGCACGCACCTTCAGGCGGTGCTTGAGGTAGTTGATGTAGCCCTGGCGGTAGGCCTGCGGGCTGTCGAACGCCGGTTCGTCCACCAGCCAGCTGTCCGGCACCAGGCCAACGATGCGCTCGATTTCCGCATCGGGCAGGCGCGCGGCCAGCTCGGCATCCACCTCGGCAATGCGGCTGGCAAACGGCAGCAGCACGTGGTCGCGGATCAGCACGAAGGGCTTTTCGCAGGCGTCGCCGGCGTTGGCCCAGTCGTGATGGAAGTACATCGCCGCACCGTGGTCGATCAGGTACAGCTTGCGGTGCCAGACCATCAGGTTGGGGTTGCGCGTGGTGCGATCGACATTGCTGGTGAACGCATCGAACCAGACCAGGCGCGAGGCCAGGTCCGCGTCCACCGGCATTGCGGCCGGATCGTAGTTGATGGCGCCGGGCAGGTAGTCCAGGCCCAGGTTCAGGCCCTCGCTCGCACGGATCAGGTCCTGTATCTCCGGGTCAGGTTCGGTGCGGGCGAATTCGCTGTCCAGCTCCACGAACAGGATCTCCGGAATCGGCAGGCCGACCGAGCGGGCCATTTCGCCGGCGATCAGCTCGGCGATCAGTGCCTTCGGACCCTGGCCAGCGCCACGGAACTTGAGCACGGCCATGCCATCGTCGTCGGTCTCGACCACGGCGGGCAGCGAGCCCCCTTCGCGGAGCGGGGTGATGTAGCGGAGTGCGTGTACGGTGCGCATGAACGAATTCTACTGCAGTCTTCACTTCACCCTGCTGCCTGCGGTGGCAGCATCCAGCCTCGGGGAGCATGAACCGGCCAGGATGGCCGTGGTGTACGAGAGCTGCCATCCTTCAAGCGTTTCCACGATGTACTTGCAGGCATTGGAGGTGCACCCATGAATGACGAACCCATTCCCCTGCTGCCGATCCTGGACGACGCCAAGGTCGAACAGATGATCGGCAAAGTGGTGCTGGTGGGTATTACCCGTTACGGCGGCGATGGCCAGATGCGCGACCAGCAGCAGTATTCGGGCACGGTGCTGCGCATCAGTGCCGAGGAAGGGGTGGTGTTGGCTGACGAGGCCGATGGCCATGAACGTTACCTGCCACCGATGCTCGACCAGTACCGGCCAGCGGAACCGGGTGAGTACCGGCTGCGCTCGGGCGGCGAGATCGTGGTCGACCCCGATTACCTGACCACGTGGGACCTGCACGCGCAGCAGTGAATGCTGTCCTTTGTCCGCCGGGCATGGCCCGGCGCTACCGGAGGTTGCCGACGTCGATGGTAGCGCCGGGCCACGCCCGGCGAGCATTGCTTCCGGCCCATTCACAACCCACCCCGGGGTGCTAGATTCGGCCGATGCCCGCTGTCTGGCGGGTGCCCAATCACACCCCAGGGGATCAAGGATGCTCATCCATCGCACCTCTCTGGCGGCGGCCATTGCCGTTGCCACCGTCGGCCTGCTGGCCGCTGGCCCGGCGCTTGCCGACTACGCAAAGCCGCCGGAGCACCTGCTCAAGGTGCTGAAGGCACCGCCGCCGCCGGCACCGAACGTCGACCCGAGCGGGCAGCGCCTGCTGCTGACCACCGCGCAGACCTATCCGTCCATCGCCCGCGTGGCACAGCCGTACCTGAAGCTGGCCGGCGTGCGCCTGGAGCCGAAGAACCGCAGCCGTCACGACACCCCCGGTGGCTACGGCATTCCGGCCTGCGTGGCCGATTTCAGCGTGGTGGAAATCGCCAGCGGCAAGACCACCAAGGTCGATCTGCCGCAGGGCTGTGCCGGTGCGGCGCAGTGGTCGGCCGATGGCAGCCACTTCGCGTTCCAGAACGCGGTCGATACCAGCGTGCAGCTGTGGGTGGGTGATGCAGCCACCGGCCAGGTCAAGCAGGTGCCGGGCGTGCAGCTCAATCCGATCTTCGGCAGCACCGTGCAGTGGCTGGGTGGCAGCCAGAACCTGCTGGTGAAGCTGGTGCCGGCCAACCAGGGCGCAGCCCCGTCCGACGGCGGCGTGCCGACCGGCCCGGACGCGCAGGAATCGCTGGGCAGCAGCGGTGAAAGCAGCACCTACGAAGCCCGCGACACGCTGACCAGCGCACATGACGAAAAGCTGTTCGCCTATTACGGCGCCTCGCAGCTGGCCGTGGTCGACACCACCAGCGGCAAGGTGCGCCCGGTCGGCAGCGCCGCCATCTTCAACGACGTCAGCGCCGCGCCCGATGGCGTGCACGTGCTGACCGAATCGATCAAGCCGCCGTTCTCGCACGCGGTGACCTACCAGCGCTTCGCCAACGACGTTGCGGTGCTGGACATCGCCAGCGGCAAGACCACCGCCATCGCCAGCCTGCCGCTGGCCGACCGCGTGCCGGTGCATGGCGTGCCGGAAGGTCCGCGTGGCTTCGACTGGCGCTCCACCGATCCGGCCACCCTGGTCTATGCGGAAGCGCTGGACAAGGGTGACTGGAAGGTGACCGTGCCGCACCGTGACCGCGTGCTGATGCTGAAGGCCCCGTTCAATGGCAAGCCGGTGGAAATCGCCCGCACCGCACAGCGTTTCGAAGGCCTGGCCTGGTCGGCGGATCCGGCCGTGTCCTTCATGTTCGAGAACGACGAGAACCGCCACTGGGTGCAGACCCGCATCGTCGATGTCGACCAGCCGAAGAAGGAAGGCCGCCTGCTGTGGGACATGTCCAGCGATGAGCTGTACGGAGACCCGGGCAACCTGGTGTTCAAGCGCCTGCCCAACGGCGCCGCGGTCGTGCGCCAGGAAGGTAATTTCGTGTTCCTGCGCGGGCAGGGCGCTTCGCCGCAGGGCGACCGTCCGTTCCTCGACCGCCTGGACCTGGGCTCGCTGAAGAGCGAGCGCCTGTTCCGCAGCGATGCCGATGCGTATGAGCAGTTCCTCGGTTTCAGCAGCACCCCGGGCCGTTATCTGACCTGGCACCAGTCGGTGATGGACGCGCCGAACGCGTTCGTGCGCCAGCAGGGTGAGGCGGTTGCCGCAGCGAAGGAGGGCGAGGCGCAGTTCGCGTCCACCGCCACCGCGCTGACCAGGCTGGTCGACCCGACCCCGGAAGTGCGCCAGATCAAGAAGCAGCTGGTGACCTACAAGCGCGCCGACGGCGTGGATCTGTCCTTCACCCTGTACACCCCGCCGGGCTACAAGGAAGGCCAGCGCGTGCCGGCGATCCTGTACGCGTACCCGGCCGACTTCGCCAACGCCGCCCAGGCCGGCCAGGTGTCCGGTTCGCAGCAGACCTTCACCCGCCTGCAGCCGTACCGCCTGATGCTGCTGGCCGGCTACGCGATCATCGACAACGCCTCGTTCCCGATCGTCGGCGACCCGAAGACTGCCTATGACACCTACCTGGAGCAGCTGGAAGCCGACGCCAAGGCGGCGGTGGACAAGGCCGTGGACATGGGCGTGGTCGACCGCAACCGCATCGGCGTCACCGGCCACAGCCATGGTGGTCTGATGACTGCCAACCTGATCGCCCACACCAACCTGTTCAAGGCCGGCGTGGCGACCAGCGGTTCGTACAACAAGACGTTCACCCCGTTCGGCTTCCAGAACGAGCGTCGCTCGGTGTGGCAGGCGCAGGACGTGTACCTGAAGGCCTCGCCGTTCTTCTACGCCGACAAGATCAAGCTGCCGCTGCTGCTGGTCCACGGCGAAGACGATGCCAACCCGGGCACCGAGCCGTTCCAGTCGCGCAAGCTGTACCAGGCCATCCGTGGCAACGGTGGCACCACCCGCCTGGTGATGCTGCCGAACGAACCGCACTGGTACACCGCGCTGGAATCGAACGAGCAGCTGGTGTCGGAGATGCTGAACTGGTTCGACACCTACGTGAAGAACGCGAAGTAACGTCGAGCCTGCTCGATTGCCAGCGTAGAGTCGAGCCATGCTCGACTCTATGCTGGCAATGCCATTGCGTTGCCGCAACGCTGCGGTACGCTGCAGCACTGGTGTTGCCACGGATGCGCTCAATGAAAACCATCGTTCTTGCTGTGTTCCTGTCACTTGCCATCGCACCGGCCATCGCGTCGGCGCAGGATATGACCGGTCAACTGGCTGCGCTGGGCATCACCGCCGGCATGCCCTATGCCAAGGCCAAGCGTCTGCTTGATGCAGCGGGCTGGCATGCCACGCCGCTGGAATCAGGGCAGGCCCCGCTGCCGGACTTCCCCGAGATCGAATGCGGCCAGGGCCGCGATGCGGTCTGTTCGGCGGGCTTCCACAAGAACGATCGATCGGTGGCGATGATCATCGGCACCACGCAGGCGGGGCAGCCGTTCGTGCAGGGCACGTACTGACCGCGCACGGACGTCGCCATGAAAAACGCTGCACGTGGACGTACCGGATGGGGATGGCTGCTGGTCGGCCTGTTGTTCAGCGGCACCGCTGCGGTGGGCTGCACCGCACTGGGCCGGTTTGCGATCCCGCAGTTCGCTCAGCAGTTTGCCGAAGCGGGCCAACCGTTGCCCGCGATCACCCAGTTCTTCGCAGGCAGCTACGGACTGGCCTGGCTTGGCCCGTTGCTGGTGATCGCCGCCTGGCTGGCAGGGCGGGCGCGGCTGTCGGCGTTGGTCGGCAGCGTGACGCTGATGGTGGCTACCCCGCTGGCCATGTTTGCGGCCTACCTGCCGCTGTTCAAGCTGGGCACGTTGTACTGACCAGCGCGCGGCCCGGTGGCTGCGACCATGACCGGATACCGCCAACCATGACCTCCGGCCCGTCGCCGGGCGCTCGGGCGCGTACTACCCTCAGTGGTTCAAGGCGCGTGGGTGCCTCCTTCCACTGGAGTTGTCGATGTCCCGTTCGTTGCTGGTCGTCGTTTCCGCTGTCTTGACGCTGTCCCCGCTGCCGTTGCTGGCCGCCAGGGCACCCGCGCAGGACCTGGCCGCCGAGGTCAATCCTTTCATCGGCACCACCAACGCCGGCAACGTCTACCCGGGGCCGACGGTACCCTTCGGCATGGTGGCCTTCAGCCCGGAAATGACCGCACTGCCGGGCAAGCGCTTCCCGATTGCCGCGCCCGGTGGCTATGAGTGGCGCAGCAACGGCGTGCGCGGTTTCAGCCTGACCCATGTCAATGGCACCGGCTGCACCGGCGCCAGCGGCGATATTCCGTTGATGCCTATAACCCTGCCGGTCGAGCTGTCGCCGTCGTCGGCCGATGCCGGCGTGCGCTATACCAGCCTGCTGGACCACGCGAAGGAAACCGCCAGCCCCGGCGCCTACACGCTCACCCTCGACAATGGCGTGGCCGTAAGCCTGGCAGCCACGGCGCGCACCGCGGTGGGCCAGTTCCAGTTCCCCGCCGACAAGCCGGCCAACCTGCTGTTCCGCACCTCCGACAGCGAAGTGGGCAGCGGCGATTCGACCATCATCATCGACCCGGCCACGCGCACCGTGCGCGGTTCGGTCACCAGTGGCAACTTCTGCGGCTACCTCGCCGAGGACCGCCGCGAGAGTTACTACACCCTGCATTTCGTCGCCGAGTTCGACCAGCCGTTCGAAGTGGGCGGCACCTGGCGCGATGACACCGTGCAGGGCGGCGCGCGCGAGGGCGGCGGTGGCACCACCTATGGCAGCAAGGGCCACCCGCCGGCAGGCAAGGGCGCGGGCGGTTGGATCAGTTTCGATGCCAAGCGCACGCCGCAGGTGACCGCGCGCATCGGCATTTCCTACGTCGATGAAGCCGGCGCGCGGGCCAACCTGCGCCGCGAGAGTCCGCAGGGTACGACCGTGGCGGCCACGCAGGCGGCCACCCGCGCGAAGTGGAACGATCTGCTGGGCCAGGTGCGGGTGCAGGGCGGCACGCCCGACGAGCGCACCGTGTTCTACACCGCGCTGTACCACGCCATGCTGGCGCCCAACCTGCACAGTGATGGCGATGGCCGTTACCGCGGCATGGACGGCAAGGTGCATGCGCTGGCCAAGCGGCAGCAGGCGCAGTACGCCAACTACTCGGGCTGGGATGTGTACCGCTCGCAACTGCAGCTGCTGACCCTGCTGCAGCCGCAGGTGGGCTCGGACGTGGCGCAGTCGCTGCTCAACCAGGCCGACCAGAATGGCGGCGTCTGGGATCGCTGGACCCACATCACCGGCGCCACCGGCGTGATGAACGGCGATCCGTCGCCGCCGTCGGTGGCGGCCATCCATGCCTTCGGCGGCCGCAGCTTCGACCTGCAGCGCGCCTACGCCTCGCTTAAGAAAGCAGCGACCGTGCCCACCGCGCGTGATCTGGACAAGCGCGGTTGCCCGGTGCTGTGCGTGGGCCAGCGCCCGGGCCTGGACCAGTGGCTGGCCCTGACGTACATGCCGGAAGGCGCACCGGGCTGGGGCAGTGCGGCCGATACGCTGGAAATGGTCAGCGCCGATTTCGGCCTGTCCGAGCTGGCCCTCGCCGCCGGCGATGCGCAGGGTGCAAAGCAGTTCCGTGAGCGTTCCGGCTGGTGGCGCAATCTCTACAACCCCAAGGCCACCGCGCAGCAGGGCTACATCCAGCCGCGCAATGCCGATGGCAGCTGGCCGGCGTTCGACCCGGCCGCCGACGACGGTTTCGTCGAAGGCAGTGGCGCGCAGTACCTGTGGATGGTGCCGTTCGACCCGGCGGGCCTGTTCGAGGCGCTGGGTGGCCGCGCGGCCAGCATCGCGCGGCTCGATGCGTTCTTCCGCAAGCCCGACGGTGCGTGGGCAGTGACCAAGTCCGGCCCGCTGCACGCCGAGCTGGACAACGAACCGTCCATCGCCGCGCCTTGGCTGTACAACTTCCTCGGCCAGCCATGGAAGACCCAGGAAACCGTGCGCCAGGCGATGCGGCAGATCTGGACCAATACGCCCGAGGGCATGCCTGGCAATGATGATCTCGGCCAGATGTCCTCGTGGTACGTGTGGTCGGCGCTGGGCCTGTACCCGGTGTATCCGGGCCGAGCGGACCTGGTGATCGGCAGCCCGCTGTTCACCGAAGCGGTGATCACCCGCCCGGGCGCGAAGATCGTGGTGCGTGCACGCGGCGCAGCGATGGAAGCGCCGTACGTGCAGTCGCTGCAGGTGGATGGCAAGGCCAGCAATGCCAGCTGGCTGCCGGCCAGCTTCGTGCAGCTCGGCGGCACCCTCGACTTCGAACTGGGCAGCACGAAGAACGAGCAGTGGGGCGCGCAGGACGTACCACCCTCGCACGGCCCCCGGTAAATCCACCCCATGCGTGGATGAAACATCGCACGGCCGGGCGCCACCCGGTCGTGCTAGCCTGACCGTGCAACAGACAAGCGGCAGGAGGTTCCCATGGAAATTCCACAGGACGTGTACGAGCACGTACTGGGCGTGGCGGTCGAAATGGCCAATGCCAGCACCCACGGCGATACCCGCAGCCAGTGGCGGCTGCACGACGAACTGCGGCAGTACTGCGACGCGATGGCGGTGGAAGGCCGCGACCATCCCTTCCTCTGGGAAACCCTGGGTGACTTCACCAGCGACAGCGGCGTGGCCATCGGCTACTACGAGCGCGCGCTGACCCAGGCGCGCCAGCTGGGCGTGATCGAAGGCGAAGCGTCGATCTGCCTGGAGCTGGCACGGCGCCACATCGACCAGGGTGAAAAAGAGCGCGGTTACGAGTTTGCGCTGCTCGCCGACGAAGCCGCGCGGCAGACCGACGACCTCGATCTGCGCCGCGAAATCAGTCAATTCCTACTGGAAAACACATGAGTCCTCGCATGATTCTGATCCGCAGCTGCATCGCAGCCTTCGCCGCTCTTTGTGCACTGCACGCGCATGCGCAGACGGGCGCCGTTGCGATCAACCCGTTGCTGACCAAGCCTGCCTCGGCAGTCACGCCTGAAGAAGTGACTGGCATGCAGCAACGGCTTGCCGACTGGCCGGAGCTCAGCCGCTATCGCGAGGCGAACGCGCGCCTGCCAGCGAAACAGACAGGTGTTTCCCGGATCGTGTTCTATGGCGATTCGATCACTCAGAACTGGGGCGAAAAAGACCCCAGTACGTTCTTCCCAGGCAAGGGATACATCAACCGCGGTATTGGCGGGCAGACGTCGCCGCAACTGCTGCTGCGGTTCAGCCAGGATGTCATTGCCCTTAAGCCGGAGGTCGTGGTGATTCTGGCAGGGACCAATGACCTGGCGGGCAATACCGGGCTGGCCACCCAGTCCATGATTGAAGACAACGTGCATGCGATGGTGGACCTGGCCCGGGCGCACGGCATTGGCGTGGTCCTTGCCTCGGTGCTGCCCGTGAGTGATTACCCTTGGCTGCCCGGGACATCACCCGCACCCAAGGTGCGTTCATTGAACGCTGCGCTTGAGCGGTACGCTGCCGCGAAGGGAGTCGTGTATCTGGATTACTACAGCGCGCTGACCAATACAGCAGGCGGAATTGACCGGTCGTTGGCCTTTGACGGCGTCCATCCCACCGCGGCGGGGTACGCAATGATGGCGCCGCTGGCCGAAGCGGCCATTGCACGCGCGCTGGAGGCGCTCCCGGCGTCGCGCCGCTGAGCGCTTATCAGGCTCTGATCGAGAGTGCATGATGGCCGCTGTCTCCGACAACGTGCTCGAGGCCGTGGCGCGCGCCGTGTTCAAGCGCAGCCCGGTGCTGGTCACCGAACTCTATTCAAGCGCTGGCGAGCAGCCGCGCCGCTACGATTCTGCCGAGGCCCTGTGCGAACACGGCAGGGCATTGCAGTGGGTCTCAGGCGGCATGTTGCTGATCGGCGTGCAGTACGCGGACATGGGCGGCGCCGTACGCGTGCGCCCGTTTGACAGCGGGCGCGGTGACTCCGCGCGGGTCATGGTGTCCGGCTGGGGGCTGATCTCGATCCTGCTGCCGATGGCCATCGATGTGAACGTCAGCGCGAAAGTGCAGGCCCTGACCGAGCGCGCCGCACTGGCCCGCGAGCGCGGCGCGCTGGACGTTCCGCCGGTGTGCGACTGGAACTGGAAAGCGGTGGAGTCGCACAAGCGTCGCTTGCAGGATGTACTCCGGAAAGCCCTGTAAGGCGCCCGCTCAGTCGTCGTCGCGCTTCAGCGCCGTATCCGCCGCCAGTAGCGCCTGCGCGGCCGCACTCAGTGGCGGCGAGGGCGGCGTATCGCAGCCAATGGCCGCCATCATCCGTTCCATCCCGACGAACCTGCGCGCGCGGCGGTCGTAGATGCCGGTGACCAGCAGCGCGCGGGTGGCAACTTTCTGCTCCCGCCCGACCAGCACGCGCTGCTCCATGATGATGCGCGTACCGACCCAGCCGGCCAGCCGCGTTTCCAGCGTGAACTGCTGGAAGGGCTTGAGTTCGCGCCGGAACTGGATGGTGCCCGCACCAACGATGGGTGCCCACTTCTCACGCAGCGCCACCTTGCCCAGGCCCATGCGCAGGATCAGGTCCAGCCGGCCCAGGTCGAAGATGTTCCAGTAGCGGCCGTTGGTCATGTGCAGGTTGCTGTCCAAGTCGTTGGGCAGCACCCGGAACGGCAGCCGCGAGACCCCGAACGGGGCCTCCAGCTTCGGCCGGAACAGGCTGCACAGCAGCAGGTGGAGCAGGCGGAACCAGAGATTCATGACTATGACGACTGTTATAGGACGGGCGATACGCTAATCTATGACGACTGTCCTAGCAAGGTGAGCGGCATGAGCCCGCGAGCGTCCGATGCCCCCCAGCGCGTGATCGATGCGGCCGCCCAGATGCTGGCGCGGGTCGGGCTCAATGCCACCAGCATCCGTGAGGTGACCAAGCTGGCCGAGGCGCCGCTGGGCTCGACCTACCACCATTTCCCGGGCGGCAAGCAGGAGCTGCTGGCCCGCGCCACGCAGATGGCAGGCGACAAGGTGGAAGCGCTGCTGGTGGAGCTGCTGCGTGGCGGCGCCGTGCCGGGCCTGCAGCAGTTCCTGGCGATGTGGCGCGAGCGCCTGCTGCGCACGCAGTTCCGCGCCGGCTGCCCGGTGCTGGCCGCGGCGGTGGAAGAACCGGTCGAAGCGGTCGCGAGCCAGCCACGCGCGGCAGCGGCCGAAGTGTTCGCGCGCTGGCAGGGACATCTGGCCCAGGCCTTCGTGGCCGACGGCCATGCGCCGGAGCAGGCGGCCGCGCTGGCCAGCCTGGTCATCGCCAGCGTGGAAGGTGCGGTGGCCATGAGCCGCGCGCTGCAGGACATCGCCCCGTTCGACCAGGTGGCCGCCCAGCTGCTGAAGGCAGCCGCGCCGCCCACACGCTAGAATCGACCCGAACGCACCCACGCGTGCCCGGCAAGGATGTCCGCATGCTGCACTCCCTGTGGTCCGGCCCAGCGCCGGCATGAAGCAGACCAAGCGCTTCAAACGCACGCCGTTGAAGCTGCCGATGACACGCAGCAGTGAAGTCGCCCGCGCGCGTCGGCAGCTGCAGTACCACGGGTGGCCGCGCCTGCAGATGGCGCTGATCGTGTTGCTGACAGGCGGCGCCGGTTTCCTCGCCTCGCACGCGCTGCGCCTGGCCGGCCTGGACAGCATGCTGCTGCGTTATCCGCTGGCGATGCTGCTGGCCTATGCCGTGTTCCTGCTGCTGATGTGGCTCTGGATCCGCTGGCGCTGGGGTGCGGTGGCTGACGGTGCTGCCGAGGTCGCCGGCAATGGCGGCGGCGGTGGCAGCTCCCCACGCGCGGGCCCTTTGTGGGGCGGCAGCGGCGGCCACTCCGGTGGTGGCGGTGCTTCGGCGTCGTGGGCTGAAGCCTCGACCTCATCCATCACCGGCACCGATGGTGCGTCCCTGTTGGAGGTTGCAGACGGGGGGGCCGGATTGCCACTGCTGGCCGTGCTCTGTCTTCTCGCGCTGGTGGCCACCGTGCTGCTGGCCAGCGTCTGGGTGGTGTGGTCGGCACCGGTGCTGATGGCTGAGCTGCTGGTGGACGCCGCCATTGTCGGTGGCCTGTACCGGCGCATGCAGGGCATGGGCGCGCAGGGGTGGTGGCGGTTGTGCCTGTCGCACACGTTCTGGCCACTGCTGGGCCTGGTGGTGTTCTTCGCCGTGCTGGGCTGGAGTGCACAGCAGCTGACGCCGGAGGCGGTCAGCCTGATGCAGGTGGTGCAGGCGCTGTAGCGTTGCTGCGCGTGCCCGCAGGGGCGCGGTCCTTCTTCAACACAGGGTGCTCCAGCACCGGGTGGGTGGTCATGACCAGGTACGTTGCATGGAAGCGCATATGGGCCATCGCCGCTGTGGTCTCGGCAGTAGCGTTGCTGTGCCTGGCCTGCACGCTGAAACCCTGGCAAAGCGCGTCCCTCGGGCCGCCGACGGTGAACCTTGGCACCGCGCAGATGCAGGCGGAGATCATGGCGCTTGCGATCAGGAACCCCATCCTGCCACCGCCGCCCCGGTCGTTGCCGGTGCCCATGGCGATGGGGGGCCGTGGGACTGCAAGGGCAGACCGCTGGCGCCCCGAGGTGCAACCGCAGTTGTCCGATCCTGTGCCTGCCGCAACCATCGTGATCGACCACACACTGCCGTACTGCCTGCCGGAAGGTCATGCCTGGTTCTGCCAGGACGACGATGACCTGGTGGACTGGGTAGAGGAGCGCCCGATGTACCTGCTGCGCCGGCAGCTGCAGGCACAGCTGCCGCTGGCCAACCGGCGCAGCAGGCGGGTAACGGATGCAGCGCTGGAGGGCGCTGCGCATCTGGGTTTCGTGCAGCTGCGTACGATCCAGAAACAGGGTTGCCAGCGGTCCGCAACGGAAGAGAGCCTTGAAGAAAGCGTGATCCTCCTGCTGTCGACGCCGGTGTTCAGTGCGGACAACCAATGGGCCATGATCGCCGTGGCCGCTGACTACTGTTCAAGCATCGGGGGCCAGCGTTCCCGTATGCTGTTCCACAGGGAAGAGGGGCAGTGGGTGCTTGAAAGGCCCGAACTGGCCCTATCGGGAATCCGTCGAGGGCGGGCGTTGTGGCCCGGCCGGGAATGAGTCAATAGCCAAGGAGAGGCACATGCAATCTGCTGCACGCAGTAACAGGATGTGGTGTTGGATGATGGGCGCGATGTTCGCGCTGTTGATGCCCTTCACCGTGATGGGCCAGGCCGCACCTCCTGCGGCGCAACCGACCGTCGATACCGCCATCGCTGCCGAAGAGGTGAAGTGCCCCGCCTGCACCTACGAACGCATCGGCCGAAAGGTCGATATCGGTCTGGTTGCCTTGATGGCCGCGCTGATCATCGGCGTGCTGTTCGCCGTCTCCCGCGAGTGGGGAACGCCCTCGCAGCGCTGGACCTGCCGCAGCACGGCCCTGTTCCTGGCGGCGATGGGCTTGGTGTTCGTGTGGCGCGCCGGCAGCGTGCTTTACCTGGGCTACAGCCCGTGGCAGGAGGTGCCGTCGCTGGTCATCGCAGGGTGGGTCGATGGCCTTCTGACCACCTCGCCGCGCTGGCTGATGGCCCTGCTGCTGATGGCGGCGGCCCCGCTCATCTGGAGGCGCAGCGAGCAGCTGCCACGCTGGCGCATCGCCTGAGGCAGCGCCGGGCAATGCCCGGCGTTTCCACGCTGGCGCTCAATCAAAGCGCCAGCGCAGCCCTGCATACACGCCGCGGCCTTCGCCCGGCGTCGAGCGCGCGACATCCTTGCCCGCGTCGTTGTAGCCCGGGGTGACCGTGGCCGCGTAGTGGCGGTCGCCGATGTTGCGCATTTCCGCCCAGGCCTGCCAGCGGCCACCCGGCGCGTCGTAGCCGATGCGGCTGCCGAAGATCACGTGGCTGTCGGCCCAATAACTGTTGGCGTAGTCCACCGCGATGCGCGAGGCGTATTCGGTGTTCAGTGCGGCGTACAGGCCGGAGGCACGGTCGAAGCGCAGTTCGGCCTGGTAGCTGTGCTGCGGCAGGCCGGGCAGGCGGTTGCTGCCGAAGCGTGCGTCGTGGCGGTAGCGGAAGTCGCTGAAGGTGTAGGCCTGGCGCACCGACAGGCGGCCCGGCACACCCTGCCACAGCGTGCTGTCCAGCCCGGCCTCGATGCCGCGGTGCACGGTGGGGCTCGCGTTGTTCTCTGCAACGAACAGGTTCGGCACCGGCTGCAGCTCGACGCTCAGCAGTTCGTGGTTCACGTGCGCGTAGTAGCCGGTCAGTTCCCAGCGGCCCAGCGCGGCTTCGCCACGCGCGCCCAGCTCCAGCGCGGTGGCGGTCTGGCTCTGCATCGGCACCGGCGTGCGCTGGCGGCCGGTCGACGGACCGTTGCCGGCGCCGAAGAACTGGTTCGAACCCCAGATCATCGACCACGGGTGCGGCGCTTCCACCGAGCGGCTGAGGTTGCCGAACCACTGCGTCTGCGCACTGTGCTGCCAGGTAAAGCCCAGGCGCGGCGCGTAATCCCAGTCGTGGTCACGCAGGCGGCCGCCGCTGGTGGGCCAGGTCACCTGCACATCGCTGCGGGTGTTGATCAGCGCCAGACCGGTCTGCACGCGCAGGCGATCATTCACGGCCAGGTTGTTGCCGATGTGCAGCGTGCTCTGGGTGCCGAGATGGCGGAAATCACGCGTGCGGGTGCCGGCCGCATAGCCGTTGCTGGCAAAGCGCAGCGACTCGCGCACGTTGGCATCCAGGTCATGGGTCACGCGCAGGCCGACGGTGGTTTCGCTGTCCAGGCCGAACAGCGGATGACGGCGACGGTAGTCCAGCGTGGCGTTGAGGTCGGCGTAGTCCAGCTGCTGGCGGTAGAGGCTCTCGCCCAGGTCCATCGGGTACTTGTGGTAGACCAGCCCGGCCTGCAGCGAGGAATCTTCGTCGATCTGCAGCGTGGTGATGTTGCCGATCCAGGTGCTGCCCGGCTGCGGACGGCGCGCGTCGATGGCGAGGTTGGCCGGGTTTGCCGCGCGCGGGTCGTTGCGGATCTGGTCGCGGGTCAGGCGCCCGGGCGTTTCGTGATTGGTCTCGCGGTAGCGCACGAAGAAGCGGGTCTGCAGGTCCGGGCTGATCTGCCAGCCGATGTTGGCCACCGCGCCTTTGCCGTCGCCGCGCGCGTGGCGCTGGTAGCCGTCGAACTCGCTGTCGGTGTAGGCCAGGAAGTAATCGACATCGCCACTGACACCGCCCCAGCTGATTCCGCGCTTCTGGTAGCCGCGGCTGCCGGCCTCGTAGTGCAGCTGCACGCCGGCCGAGTCTCGGCCGCTGCGGCTGACATAGTCGATGGCGCCGCCCAGCGCCAACGCGCCGCGCTCGAAACCATTGGCGCCGCGCAGCACTTCCACCCGCGACAGCCACAGCGGTTCCAGCAGTTCGTAGGGCGTGCCGCCCGGTCCGGTCAACGGCAGGCCATCGAGGGAGACAGCAATGCCCGAGGCATGCGCGCCCGGCCCACGGTTGATGCCCGAGCCGCGGATCGACACCTTGGTGCCCTCGTTGCCCGGCGACTGCGCGCTGATGCCCGGCTGGTAGGCCAGCACATCGGCAGTGCTGGCCAGGCGGCTGTCCGCCTTGGCCACGTCGATCACGTTGCTGGCGCCCGGCACGCGCTTCAGCGCCTCGCGCGCCTGCGCGCTGGCATCGGCGGCAGTGACCTGCACGGCATCGAGGGTGGTGGCCTGTGGGGCGGCTTGGGCGGTGGTGGCGAGGCCGAGGGACGCGGCCAGGAACAGCAGGGACGGGGTGGGGCGGTAGGACGGAAGCGACATGCGGACAGGCTGTAAACCACGAGAGTGGCGCGCAAGTTAACAGGTCGCGGGCGGTACGTCACCCCTGCAAGCAAAGCCGAGCATGGGCTCGGCTTTACTTGGATTGCCGGGTAGCGCCGGGCTATGCCCGGCGGCACAGAGATCCCTGGTGGTGCCGGCCGCCGGCCGGCAACGAGCGGATCCCAGGGCAGAGCCGGCCAGCGGCCGGCACTATCGATGGAACTTGATCAGCCCAGGATCCCCGGCAGATACAGCCCCTTTTCCTTCGCGCACTCCACCGCGATCTCATACCCGGCATCGGCATGGCGCATCACCCCGGTGGCCGGGTCGTTCCACAGCACGCGCGCAATCCGCTTCGCCGCCGCCTCGGTGCCATCGCAGACAATCACCATGCCGGCGTGCTGCGAAAAGCCCATGCCCACGCCGCCGCCGTGGTGCAGCGACACCCAGGTCGCGCCGCTGGCGGTGTTGAGCAGGGCGTTCAGCAGCGGCCAGTCGGACACCGCATCGGAACCATCGGCCATCGCCTCGGTCTCGCGGTTCGGCGAGGCCACGCTGCCCGAATCCAGGTGGTCGCGGCCGATCACCACCGGCGCCTTCAGTTCGCCGTTGGCCACCATCTCGTTGAAGGCCAGGCCCAGTCGATCGCGGTCGCCCAGACCCACCCAGCAGATGCGCGCGGGCAGGCCCTGGAACTTGATCTTCTCGGCGGCCATGTCCAGCCAGCGGTGCAGGTGCGGGTTGTCCGGAATCAGCTCCTTCACCTTGGCATCGGTCTTGGCGATGTCTTCCGGGTCCCCGCTCAGCGCGGCCCAGCGGAACGGGCCGATGCCGCGGCAGAACAGCTGGCGGATGTAGGCCGGCACGAAACCGGGGAAGTCGAAGGCATTGGCCACGCCTTCTTCCAGCGCCATCTGCCGCAGGTTGTTGCCGTAATCCACGGTCGGCACGCCCAGCGCATGGAAGCCGAGCATGGCGCGGATGTGGTTGGCCATCGACGCACGCGCAGCCTTTTCAACTTCCTTCGGTGCGGAAACACGCTTCTCGTCCCACTGCTCGACCGTCCAGCCCTGCGGGAGGTAGCCGTTCACCGGGTCGTGCGCCGAGGTCTGGTCGGTCAGCAGGTCCGGCTTGATGCCGCGTTCCAGCAGTTCGGCCAGTACGTCAGCCACGTTGCCCAGCAGGCCGACCGATTTCGGCGTGCCCGCCTTGCAGGCTTCATCGATCAGCCGCAGCGCCTCATCCAGGTTGTCGGTCCAGGTGTCCAGGTAGCCGGTGCGCAGGCGCATGTCGATGCTGCTCTTGCGGCACTCCACGGCCAGGCACGAGGCGCCGGCCATCACCGCGGCCAGCGGCTGCGCGCCGCCCATGCCGCCCAGGCCACCGGTGAACAGCCACTTGCCGGTCAGGTCGCCACCGAAATGCTGGCGGCCCATTTCCACGAAGGTTTCGTAGGTGCCCTGCACGATGCCCTGCGCGCCGATGTAGATCCAGCTGCCGGCGGTCATCTGGCCGTACATGGCCAGGCCCTTCTTATCCAGCTCGTTGAAGTGGTCCCAGGTGGCCCAGCGCGGCACCAGGTTGGAATTGGCGATCAGCACGCGCGGTGCATCGGCATGGGTGCGGAACACGCCCACCGGCTTGCCCGACTGCACCAGCAGGGTCTGGTCATCCTCCAGCCGCTTGAGCGTTTCGACGATGGCATCGAAGCTTTCCCAGTCGCGCGCGGCGCGGCCGATGCCGCCGTACACCACCAGTTCCTGCGGGCGCTCGGCCACGTCCGGGTGCAGGTTGTTCATCAGCATGCGCAGCGGCGCTTCGGTCAGCCAGCTCTTGGCGTTCAGCGTGGTGCCGGTGGGCGCGATGATGGTGCGGCTGGGGTCGTTGCGGGTCATGCGGCGCTCCGGTTCGTAGCGAATTCAAGGCAGGCAGTGAGCACCTGCGCCAGCGTGTGGCGCAGCGGTGCGGCGTGTTCGGGGTCGAGCGGGGTGGGCCAGCTGTGCTCGTCCACCTGGTCGGGCAGGGGTTCGTGCATGTAGCCACGGCAGGCCAGTTCCATCTGCAGCGTGTGCACGCCGCCGGCAATGTCGCTGTAGTGGCGGGTGATCCAGCCGCCCTTGAAGCGGCCGTTGCGCACCTGACTCATGCCGCTGATCTTCAAGAGGTTCTCCACCACATCGCTCAGTGCGTTGTCGCAGGAGGTATCCGGTGCACCGGACGGACCGGCCGTGCCCAGGTTGAACTGCGGCAGTTCGCCGTCGAACAGGTGCGGGATATGCGAGCGGATCGAATGCGCGTCATACACCACCACCGTGCCGTGGCGCGCACGCAGGCGTGCGATCTGCACGGCCAGCGCATCGTGGTAGGGCGCGAAATACGTGTCGCGGCGGCGGCCGATCTCCGCTTCATCCGGCTCGCGGCCGGCGTGGTACAGCGGTTGGTTGTCGAAGGTGGTCAGCGGGCACAGGCCGGTGGTGTTCTGGCCCGGGTACAACGACACGCCGCTGGGGTCGCGGTTGAGGTCGATCACCGAACGCGAGATCGCCGAGCGCACGGTGGTCGCGCCCATGCCGCGCACGAAGTCGTACAGCTCGTGCACCCACCAGTCGGCATCGCGCCGCGCCAGCCACGGCGAGTGGTAATCGCCCATCAGCTCGTGCGGTAGCTCGCTACCGGTGTGCGGGAAGCTGACGATCAACGGGGCATCGCCCTCGTGCACCGTCAGCCATTCGGGGAGGGCGTTCATGCCTGCGGCTCCACGGTCGGCAGCAGCGCACCCAGGCCCTGCGCCAGCGCGCCGCTGCGCACCAGGTTCGTGGCGATCACCATGTCCGGGTGGAAGTAACGGTCTTCTTCCAGCGTCGGCACCTGCGCGCGCAGGGTGGCGCGCACGGTTTCCAGTGCGGCGCTGGAGCGCAGCGGCGCATGGAAATCGCAGCCCTGCGCCGCAGCCAACAGCTCGATGCCGATCACGTTGGCCGCGTTCTCGGCCATCTGCATCAGGCGGCGGGCACCGTGCGCGGCCATCGACACGTGGTCTTCCTGGTTGGCCGAGGTGGGAATGGAATCCACGCTGGCCGGGTAGGCGCGCTGCTTGTTTTCAGAGACCAGCGCGGCGGCGGTCACCTGCGGAATCATGAAGCCGGAATTCAGGCCGGGGCGCGGGGTCAGGAACGCGGGCAGGCCGGACAGCGCCGGGTCCACCAGCATCGCCAGGCGACGCTCGCTGATCGAACCGATCTCGCACACGGCCATCGCCAGCATGTCGGCGGCGAAGGCCACCGGCTCGGCGTGGAAGTTGCCGCCGGACAGCGCTTCGCCGGTTTCGGTGAACACCAGCGGGTTGTCGGTCACGCCGTTGGCTTCGATTTCCAGCGTGGTCGCGGCCTGGCGCAGGATGTCCAGCGCCGCGCCCATCACCTGCGGCTGGCAGCGCAGGCAGTACGGATCCTGCACGCGCACATCGTTGTCGCGATGCGATTCGCGGATGTCCGAACCCTGCATCAGCGAGCGCAGCGTGGCGGCAGTGGCGATCTGCCCGCGCTGGCCACGGATGGCATGGATGCGCGGATCGAACGGCGTGTCCGAGCCCTTGGCTGCTTCCACCGACAGCGCGCCGGTCACCAGCGCGGCCTGGAACACGGTCTCGATCTCGAACAGGCCGGCCAGCGCATAGGCGGTGGAGAACTGGGTGCCGTTGAGCAGGGCCAGGCCTTCCTTCGCGCCCAGTTCGATCGGCTGCAGGCCGGCACGTGCCAGTGCGTCGACCGCCGGCAGGCGTTCGTCGCCGATGAAGGCCTCGCCTACGCCCAGCATTACGCTGGCCAGGTGCGAAAGCGGTGCCAGATCACCCGACGCACCCACCGAGCCCTGCGCGGGCACCACCGGCAGCACGCCCTTCACCAGCATCGCTTCCAGCAGGAGCAGGGTTTCCTCGCGTACGCCCGAAGCGCCCTGCGCCAGGCTCACCAGCTTCAGCGCCATCATCAGCCGCACCACGCTGGCCGGCATCGGCTCGCCCACGCCGGCGGCATGCGAAAGCACGATGTTCCGCTGCAGGGTGGCCAGGTCTTCGCGCTCGATGCGCACGCTGGCCAGCTTGCCGAAGCCGGTATTGATGCCATACACCGGCGCGCCCTTGGCGACGATGGCGGCGACGGCCGCTGCGCTGGCGCGCACCACCGGCAGCGCGGCCGGGTCGAGCGCAAGCGGCGCACCGCGGTAGACCTGCCGCCACTGGGCAAGGGTGACATGGCCGGGGCGAAGAACCAGGGTGTTGCTCATGTGTTGCTCCAGGAAGCAGGCAGGTCGGGCTGCCCGCGCACCACGCGCGCGTGCAGCGGGTTGAATCCCATGCGATAGACCAGGTCGGCCGGCGCGTCGATGTCCCAGATCGCCAGGTCGCAGTCCAGGCCCACCGCCAGGCGGCCGATGCGCTCGCCGCGGCCCAGCGCGCGCGCCGCTTCACGGGTGAAGCCGGCAATGCATTCGTCCACGGTCAGGCGGAACAGGGTGGCGCCCATGTTCATCGCCAGCAGCGGACTGGTCAGCGGCGAGGTGCCGGGGTTGCTGTCGGTGGCCAGGGCCAGCGGCACGCCGGCCGCACGCAGCGCGGCAATCGGGGGCAGGGTGGTATCGCGGGTGAAATAGAAGGCGCCGGGCAGCAGCACGGCCACGGTGCCGGCGGCGGCCATCGCGGCAATGCCGGCATCATCAAGGTGTTCGATATGGTCGGCCGACAGCGCACCGAAGCCGGCGGCCAGTTCGGCGCCATGCTGGTTGCTCAGCTGTTCGGCGTGGATCTTCACCGCCAGCCCGTTCGCACGCGCCGCCTCGAAAACCTGCCGCGCCTGCGCCGGCGAGAACGCGATGTTCTCGCAGAACACGTCCACGGCCTCGGCCAGGCCTTCGGCAGCAATGGCCGGGATCATCACGTTGCACACATCGTCGGTGTACTCCTGCGCCTCGCGCCCCGGCGGTACCGCATGCGCGCCGAGGAAGGTCGGCACCACGTTCACCCGGCACTCCTCGCCCAGTGCGCGGGCCACCTGAAGCTGCTTGCGCTCGTCGTCCAGGGTCAGGCCGTAGCCGGATTTGATCTCGACCGTGGTGATGCCTTCGGCGCGCATCGCCAGCAGGCGATGGCGGCTTTCCGCGGCCAGCTGCTGCGGCGAGGCGGCGCGGGTGGCGCGCACGGTGGAGACGATGCCGCCGCCCGCGCGGGCGATGTCGGCATAGCTGACGCCCTGCAGGCGCTGCTCGAATTCATTGGCGCGGTTGCCGGCGTAGACCAGGTGGGTGTGGCAGTCGACCAGGCCGGGCGAGATCCAGCGGCCTTCGCCATCGATGCGGGTGGTCGGCTGCAGGTGCGCATCGCTGCCGGCCGGGCCGACGTGGGCGATGCGGCCCTCGGCGCAGGCCAGTACACCATCGGTGATGAGACCCAGGCCCTCGCCATCGAGGGTCATCAGGTGGACGTTGGACCAGAGGGTATCGACGTGCATGGCATCCACAACGCGGCTGTGCTTATATGTCTATACAATATAGACGTCCATTTCGGGTTGTCCAGCCATGTCCGATTCGCGTTCCCCGCACTGTTTCCATGCCACCCACGCCCTGCTGGCCGAGGGCTGGGCGCGCGACGTGCGCCTGCAGGTGCAGGGCGGCCGCATCGCCCGCATTGAAACGGGGCAGGGCTCACAGGAGGGTGATACCCGCGTTGGCCTGCTGCTGCCGGGCCTGCCCAACCTGCACAGCCATGCTTTCCAGCGCGGCATGGCTGGCCTGACCGAGATCGGTGGCGGCGACGGCGACAGTTTCTGGAGCTGGCGCGAGCTGATGTACCGCTTCCTGGCCCACCTGCGCCCGGAGGCGGTGCAGGCCATCGCCGCCCAGGCGTACATGGAGATGCTGGAAAGCGGCTTCACCCGCGTCGGCGAGTTCCATTACCTGCACCACCAGGCCAACGGCCAGCCCCATGCCGACCCGGCCGAGATGAGTGCGCGCATCGCCGCCGCCACCGAGCAGACCGGCATCGGCCTGACCCTGCTGCCGGTGTTCTACGCCCACGCCGATTTCGGTGGCGCACCGCCCAACCCTGCACAGCGGCGGCTGATCCATGACGTGGACGGGTTCGCGCGGCTGCTGGAAGGAGCGAAGACCGCTCTGGCCACGCTGCCCGACGCGGTGCTGGGCATTGCCCCGCACAGCCTGCGCGCGGTCACGGGCGAGGAACTGGACGCCCTGCTGCCGCTGACCACCGGCCCGGTGCACATCCACATCGCCGAGCAGGTGCGCGAGGTCGAGGCCTGCCTGGCATGGAGCGGCCAGCGGCCGGTGCAGTGGCTGTACGACAATGCCGCCGTCGATAAGCGCTGGTGCCTGGTGCATGCCACCCACATCACCGATGCCGAACGTGCGCGGATCGTTGCCAGCCAGGCCGTGGCCGGCCTGTGCCCGATCACCGAGGCCAACCTGGGCGATGGCCTGTTCCCGATGCAGGCGTTCGCGCGCGAGGGCGGCCGCTTCGGTGTCGGCTCGGATTCCAACATGCTGATCGATGCCGCCGAGGAGCTGCGCCTGCTCGAGTACGGCCAGCGCCTGGCGCTGCGCGGGCGCAACGTCCTCGCTCCGGATGCCACGCGCAGCAGCGGCCGTTTCCTCTTTGAGGGTGCGCTGCAGGGCGGCGCCCAGGCGCTGGGCGTGGCCGCCGGCCTGCAGGTCGGGGCCAGCGCCGATCTGCTCGAACTGGACCCCGCACACCCGGCGCTGCAGGCGCGACAGAATGACGCATGGCTTGACAGCTGGGTCTTCGCTGCACGTAATGGCGCGCTGCGTTCGGTCTGGCGCCATGGCCGCCAGGTCGTGGCCGATGGCCGCCACCTGCAGCGCGAGGCCATCACCACCGCCTTCGCCGCTGCCCTGCGTGGCGTGCTGGGCTGACCGCCTCCCGCTCATCGAGACCCCCACACCCGTGAAGGCCAGCAAGTCCGCCACGCTCAACCAGCGTATCCGCAGCGATCTGGAAAGCCGCATCCTCAGTGGAGAGTGGGCGCCGGGTTTCCGCATCCCGTACGAGCACGAGCTGATGGAGCAGTACGGCTGCTCGCGGATGACGGTGAACAAGGTGCTGACCGCGCTGGCCGAGAGCGGCATGATCGAGCGCCGCCGTCGCGCCGGTTCGTTCGTGGCGCGGCAGCCTCCGCACCTGGAACAGGTGGCGCTGGAGATTCCCGACATCGCCATGGAAGTCGGCTCGCGCGGCCATCAGTACGCCTATCGGCTGCTGCAGCGCGAACTGCGCCTGGCCGAGCCGGGCAATGCCGGCGAGGTTGAGCTCGCCCGCAGCGAGGCGTTGTTGGCGATGCGCTGCCTGCATCTGGCCGATGGCCGGCCGCTGGCGCTGGAGCACCGGTTGATCAGCCCGGTGGGCGTGCCCGAGGTGCTGGAGATCGATTTCAGCACTACCGCGCCGGGCAGCTGGCTGCTGCAGAACGTGTCCTGGACCCGCGCCCAGCACCGCATCAGCGCCTGGGGCGCGGACGCGGCCTCGGCCAAACTGCTGGACGTGAAGCCGGGCACTGCCTGCCTGGTGATCGAGCGCCTGACATGGCGCGGCGACCAGCCGATCACCCGCGTGCGGCAGATGTTCCTGGGCGATGCCTGGGACCTGGTGGCACGCTTCGCGCCGGGCGCGCGGTAAGTCGGACAGCCGGGCGCTCACCTGTCGCCTTGAACTCTGTCGGTGCGTGTGTACGATGTGTAAGGTCCGCGTATGAAAAGCGGGGACCTCATCCGGGAACTACGCGCGGCGGGTTGGACCTGCCGTCGGATTCGTGGCTCCCACCATGTGTTCGTACATCCGCGTTGCCCGCACATCATTACCGTGCCGCATCCCAGGAAAGATCTGGGAATTGGCCTGGTCCAGGCAATCCGGAAGCTTGCTGGGCTGACGTAGAGGGTCCCATGCGATATCCAGTCTTGATCGAAGCCGGTGACGAACGCACAGCCTGGGGCGTGGTCGTGCCCGATCTGCCGGGTTGTTTCTCTGCGGCCGACACGCTTGATGACGCCCTCAGTTCGGCGGAGGAGGCCGCGCTTGCGTGGATTGACGCCGCGCTTGATGCAGGGCGCTCCATCCCGACGCCGTCTGCGCCGCAGAAGCTCGTGGCCGATGCTGGTACTGGGACTCAGTGGATTCTCGCTTACATCAACATTGATCCCGCCCTGCTGGACGATACCGTCGAGCGGGTCAACATCAGCCTGCCGCGGCGGATCCTCGCAAGGTTGGATGCGCAGGCCAAGGCGGCCGGCGAATCGCGTTCGAGCTACATTGCCCACCTTGCCGCGTTGCGTTGACGCCACGGCATCATTTGCCCATCCACGCCATGCGTGGATGATCCCCCATCAATACGTAGCGCACTGCCGCCAACGAACCGGCTCATCCACGCCCGGGCGGGCGTTGAGCTGCACGCGCACGTTGCGCAGGGCGGGGTAACGCAGCACTTCCTGGCAGACCCGCGGCCATACGGCTTCCAGCTCGCCGGTGCGGTTGATGGCGAGGGTCTGCCGGGTCAGCCAGACGCCGCTGGCGATACCGGGCTGGTGGGCCAGTGCACGTGCCAGTTCGGCCTGGTAACGGTCCAGGGTCGCGATATCGGGATTGAGCTCGTTGCGGTCGTTGTCGGCGGGCGCAGCAGGCGCAGCCTCAGCCGGAGCCTCCGGTGCAGGCACGTCCTCCGCGTCTGCCAGCGGCGCAGCGTCCGGCTGCACGTCGGTGGCGACCGGCGCCGGCGCGGCTGCTGCCGGCGGCGGCGTGCTGTCGACAGCGGCTCCGCTGGATTCCACGTGCAGGCCCTGCAGGCCCAGCCCGACCAGCAGGCCCAGAGTCACCGCACCCAGCGCGGAAATAGCGATGCGACGCAGCGCCTCCCGACGGGCCGTCGAGCGCACGCGCGTCTCAATCTCGGCCGGCAGGTAGGGCTGCAGCAGCGGCCACAGGCGCGGGCCATCCAGAACTTCGACCGACTGCTTTTCGGCAGCAGTCAAGCCATCGCGCTCGACCCGGCCCTCGGTGATCAGCAGGCCACCCTTGGCGCCGCCCAGGCGCGCGACGGCGCCCAGCTCGTTCACCGCGGCCGTACCGATGCGGTAGGCCAGCCCGTGCTTGCAGGAGACCAGCCAGGTATTGGGGCCATCGCTGAGCAGGAAATCACTGCTCGGCTCGCGCACTTCGTCGGTTGGGTCGGCCACTTCGCGCAGGCCGCGTCGCTCGCGCAGCATCCGCTTGATCAGTGTCGAGAATTCGCGCCAATGCATGCCCGCCAGGGCCTGCAGCCCCAGTTGCATTTCCGTTCGCCGCCGCTTGACCCACCACAGATAGACGATGGCCAGGGTGCAGGTAAGCAGGGCCGACAGCAGGGCCAGAATCCAAGGGAGCATGCAGGAAGGGAGCGGAAGGGGCGAAAACCGAAGACGACAGTGTAAAGGCCACGCAGTCATATTGCGTCAGGGCCTTCCCGACACGAATTGTGATGTAGCCCGCAGATCCGCGTGGCGCAGGCACGAAAAAACCCGCCAATCCTGAAGCCGTGAGGGGAGGGAACAAACGGCAGCCGAAGCGATTGGCGGGTTTCTCGCGATTGTCAGTGAATTTTTATTGCATTGCAACAATCGAAGGTCAGGGCACGCCGCCGGGCGACTGGTGGCTTCCCGGCGCCGGCGCATCACTGCCCGAAGCCGCGCGGTTCTCCAGCTTGGCCAAGCGCGCGTGCAAGGCATCGAGGCGGGCCTCGAGTGCGGCCACGTCACTGGCAGTGGGGACGTGCATGCGCTTGAGCACGCCCTGCACCTGGTCGTCGAAGGCCTTTTCCACCTTGTTCCAGGTGCCAGAGGCCTTTTCGCGGGCCTCGTCGAGGGAGGTCTCCACGTTGTCGCGCCAGCCCGGACCCTCCTCACCGCTGCGCTCGCGGCGGCGGGATTCCCAGGCTTCGCCTTCCTTCACCAGGCCATCGAAGAAGCGGCTGCCTTCGGCCTGTGCGCGGCCCAGTGCACCCAGGCCAGCCAGCCAGACCTGCTGTGCCGAATTGCTGAACTTGCGCGAAAAGCGCTCGGCCTGTTCGCCGAACGAAGCGTCGTCGTCGCGGCGGTCGTCATTCTCGTACTGGTTCATCGCGCTTCCCGGGGCAGTTGGACCTGTCCCCGAGGGTAGCGCGCACGAACGTTGCAGGGCCGTGATGGCCGCTGCCTGGGTTCAGCCCAGCTTTTCCTTCAGCACGCGCTGGATCTCGGTTTCCACCATGCCCTTCATGGCCGACAGCAGGAAACCCAGCTTGGCGGTCACGCGCACGGCGCCCGGCTGCAGCTCGATGGCGCCGTCCACGCCGCTGCCGCTGAAGTTCAGCACGTCGGCGGCCCAGCTGGATTTCAGGCCGAAGCGCTCGCCCAGCTTGGCGGCAACCTGTTCGATCGCCTCGCGGGCCTGTGCATCGGGCAGGGCGTGGGCGTGGCGGACATCGATGGTGGACATGCAGGCTCCTGGCGCTGGGCGGGGATATCAAAGAGGGCGGCCATTGTGCGCATCGGCGGGCGCCACGCCAAGCGCCCGTCGCCGGTTCTTCTGCGTTGGCGAGCAACCTGCTAGTCTGCGCCGCGTGCAGAACCTGCTTGTTCACTTCAGTCAACAACAACAGCCCGACCAGCCCCTGCGGCCCGGGGTGCAGCGCATCGTGCGCCAGGCAAACGGCAGCGTGCGGCTGGGTGACCCCGGTCATGGCGCGCTTCTGCTGGCCCAGTTCTGCATGGACGATCGTGGCCTCTGGCTGCAGGTCGGCAACGGCATCCGCAGCATCCACGTGAACGGCCGCCCGGTGCGGCGCATGGCCCTGCTGCGCGCAGGCGATGCGGTGTATGTGGATGGCGTGGAGATGGTCCTGCAGGGTGAGGTCGAGAGCCTGCTGCAGGCACCGTCGCCGTCGCCGGCCAGTGATGGCATCGCCGATGAGCAACGCCTGCTGCGCGGTGTCGGCGGCCTGCACCATGGCCGCAGCTACACCCTGTCGCGCCCGCGCCTGGTCGGCCGTGGTGGCGATGTTGATATCGAGATCGACGACCCTGCCTTTGCCGAGCAGCACGCCCGTGTGGAAGTGCATGGCGATCGCGTGCTGCTGCGCGACCTGGGCAGTGCCGATGGCACCCGGGTCAACGGCGTGGCCGTGCGCCACTGCTGGCTGCAGCCGGGGGACCAGGTGGTCTTCGATGGGCAGCACCGTTTCGTGCTGGAAGTACCGCACGATCCGCGCCGGCGCCCGCTGCCGGCCGAGGACGACGCCAGCCAGAATGCAGAGCAGGTGGCGGACGCGCCCGTGGCGCCTCGCCGCGTGCGGCGTTGGCCGTGGCTGCTGGTCAGTGCGTTGCTGCTGGCGGGTGTGCTCAGCCTGCTGCTCTGGTTCGGCGCGCGCTGATCCGCGTCCGCCGGGCATGGCCCGGCGCTACCGGCCTTCGCTCTGGTAGATGCCAACCTTGGTTGGCAGGGTTGGCGGCTACCGGTGCTGTGCGCGCGGCAAATGGATACCAATGAAACCAAATTTCCCTTGCCGCACCAGGCCGCAAGGCTGGTGCACTGCGGCATACTAGGGGTCTTGCCCCACAGGTGTCACATGACGCGCGCGTTCAACTTCAGTGCCGGCCCTGCAACCTTGCCGGAATCGGTCCTGCGCCAGGCGCAGGCGGAAATGCTGGACTGGCACGGTGCCGGCGCCTCGATCGTGGAAATGAGCCATCGCGGCCCGGAGTTCATGTCCGTGGCGGCCGAGGCCGAGGCCGACCTGCGCCGCCTGCTTGATATCCCCGACGACTATGCCGTGCTGTTCCTGCCCGGCGGCGCCACCACCCAGCAGGCGCTCATCCCGCTCAACTTCGCCCAGGCCGGCCAGCGTGCCGACTACGTGGTCAGCGGCCACTGGGGAAAGACCGCGGTCAAGCAGGCCAGCCCCTACGTGGGCGTCAACATCGCCGCCAGCAGCGAAGCCAATGGCTACCGCGCGCTGCCGGCACGCGACAGCTGGCAGCTCTCGGCCAATGCCGCCTACGTGCACATCACCGCCAACGAGACCATCCACGGCGTCGAGTTCCGTGATGTACCCGACACCGGTGACGTCCCGCTGGTGGCCGATTTCAGCTCGTCCATCGCCAGCGAACCGCTGGATGTGCGCCGCTATGGCGTCATCTATGCCGGCGCGCAGAAGAACCTGGGCCCGGTCGGCATCGCGGTGATGATCATCCGCCGCGACCTGCTCGAGCGCAGCGGCCAGGCCCGCGCGGACATCTTCGATTACCGCTCGCACGTCGCCCGCGATTCGATGCTCAACACCCCGCCGACCTGGAACTGGTACCTGGCCGGCCTGGTGTTCAAGTGGATGCTGGCCGAAGGTGGCGTGGTCGAGTTCGCCAAGCGCAATGCCGCCAGGGCCGCGCTGGTGTACGGCGCCATCGATGCCTCCGGCGGCTTCTATCGCAACGAAGTCGCGCACTCGGCGCGCTCGCGGATGAACATTCCGTTCTTCCTGCCCAACGCCGATCTCGATGCCCGCTTCGTGGCCGAAGCCAAGGCCGCCGGCCTGCTGGCCCTGAAGGGCCACAAGGTGGTCGGTGGCATCCGCGCCTCGCTGTACAACGCCATGCCGATGGCGGGGGCCGAGGCGCTGGTCGCCTTCATGGCCGATTTCCAGCAGCGCAACGGCTGAGCAATGAACGGCGCGCACCCTCGGGTGCGTGCCCCGCAACAAGGAATTCCGATGGCAAGCAAACCCAGCAAGAAGTCGCCGAAGAAGGGCGGGTCCGCCAAGGCCGCCGCCGCGCCCAAGGGCAAGGCCGCGTCCAAGACCACCCCGGTGCCGACCCAGGCGCCGCTGGCACTGGCCGATGTGCGCTCCAAGATCGACCAGATCGACCGTGACATCCAGAGCCTGATCGCCGAGCGTGCGCAGTTCGCCCACCAGGTCGGCAAGGCCAAGGGTAAGCTCGCCGCCGCCGTCGATTACTACCGACCCGAGCGCGAAGCGCAGGTGCTGCGCATGGTGGTGGACCGCAACGAAGGCCCGCTCAGCGATGAAGTGCTGGTGCACGTCTACCGCGAAATCATGTCGGCCTGCCTGGCCCAGCAGGAACCACTGAAGATCGGCTACCTCGGCCCGGAAGGCACCTTCAGCCAGCAGGCTGTGCTCAAGCACTTCGGCCGCTCGGCGATGGGCCTGCCGATGGCCAGCATCGAAGAAGTGTTCCAGGAAGTGGAAGCGGGCAGCGCCGATTTCGGCGTGGTGCCGGTGGAAAACTCGGGGCAGGGCACCATCCAGATCACCTTGGACATGTTCCTCACCTCCAACCTGAAGATCTGCGGTGAAGTGGAACTGCGCGTGCAGCAGTACCTGATGTCGCGCAGTGGCCGCCTGGAAGACATCGAGCGCGTCTACGGCCACCCGCAGTCCTTCATGCAGACCTCGGCGTGGATGCGCGCCAACCTGCCCAAGGCCGAGAAGATCCCGGTCGCCAGCAACGCCGAAGGTGCGCGCCGTGCGCGCAACGCCGACGACGCGGCCGCTATCGGTGGCGAGAGCGCCGGCCACGTGTACGGCCTGAAGAAGGTCGTCACCAAGCCCATCCAGAACGATGCCGACAACACCACCCGTTTCCTGGTGGTAGGCCGCAACATCTTCCCGACCTCCGGCCACGACCGCACCTCGGTGCTGGTGTTCATCCATGACAAGCCCGGCGCGCTGTTCGATGTGCTCAGCCCGTTCGCCCGCCATGGCATCAGCATGAACCGCATCGAGTCGCGCCCGTCGCACCACGGCAAGTGGGAATACGGCTTCTTCATCGACCTGGCTGGCCACATCGACGACGCGCCGATGCAGGCCGCGCTGGCCGAGCTGGAAGCGCACTCGGCGCAGATCAAGGTGCTGGGTTCCTACCCGGTGGCCGTGCCCTGATTGCCGTTGCGGCCGCGTGCCGCGCCCATTGATGCACCGCCGGCGTGCCGGCGTTTACGGAATGATCGAACGATGAGCAACGCGCAACACTGGATTGCCCGCAAGGGCCAGCCGCTGCAGGGCAGCCTGACCATTCCCGGCGACAAGTCGGTCTCGCACCGCTCGGTGATGTTTGCCGCGCTGGCCGATGGCACATCGCATATCGAGGGCTTCCTGGAAGGCGAAGACACCCGTGCCACCGCGCGCATCTTCAGCCAGCTCGGCGTGCGTATTGAAACCCCCAGTGCCTCGCAGCGCGTGGTGCACGGCGTCGGCATCGATGGCCTGCAGGCGCCCAGCGCGCCGCTGGACTGCGGCAACGCCGGCACCGGCATGCGCCTGCTGGCCGGCCTGCTGGCGGGCCAGCCGTTCGACTGCACGCTGGTTGGCGATGAGTCGCTGTCCGGCCGTCCGATGCGCCGTGTCACCGGCCCGCTGTCGCAGATGGGCGCGAAGATCGACACCGAAAGCGATGGCACCCCGCCGCTGCGCGTGCATGGTGGCCAGTCGCTGCAGGGCATCGATTTCGCCTCGCCGGTCGCCAGTGCGCAGGTGAAGTCGGCCGTGCTGCTGGCCGGCCTGTACGCGCAGGGCGAAACCAGCGTGGTCGAACCGCACCCGACCCGCGATTACACCGAGCGCATGCTCTCGGCGTTCGGCGTGGACATCGAGTTCTCGCCGGGCAAGGCCCGCCTGCGCGGCGGCCAGCGCCTGCGCGCCACCGACATCGTGGTGCCGGCTGATTTCTCCTCGGCCGCGTTCTTCCTGGTCGCCGCCAGCATCATTCCGGGCTCCGAGCTGCGCCTCAAGCAGGTTGGCCTCAACCCGCGCCGCACCGGCCTGCTGCACGCGCTGCGCCTGATGGGCGCGGACATCACTGAAGAAAACCCGGCCGAGCAGGGTGGTGAGCCGGTGGCCGACCTGGTGGTGCGCCATGCGCCGCTGAAGGGCGCGCGCATTCCGGAGGCACTGGTGCCGGACATGATCGACGAGTTCCCGGCCCTGTTCGTGGCGGCTGCCGCAGCCGAAGGCCAGACCGTGGTGACCGGCGCCGCCGAGCTGCGGGTGAAGGAATCGGATCGCCTCGCCGCGATGGCCACCGGCCTGCGCGCGCTGGGCGTGCAGGTGGATGAAACCGACGATGGCGCCACGCTGCACGGGGGCATCACCCTGGGCAGCGGCACCATCGAAAGCCACGGTGACCACCGCATTGCCATGGCGTTCGCCATTGCCGGCCAGATCAGCGGCGGCGAAGTGCGCATCAACGACATCGCCAACGTCGCCACGTCCTTCCCGGATTTCGACGGCCTGGCCCGCAGCGCCGGTTTCAACCTGGCCTGAGGTCGCCGCGACGCCGCTGCGCTCGCCGGGCATGGCCCGGCGCTACCATTCGGCGTCGACCCCGGTAGCGGCGGTTTCAACCTGGCGGCATATCCGGTAGCGCCGGGCCATGCCCGGCGGTCTCCGACCCCGGCACAAAAAAAGACGGAGGCCGAAGCCTCCGTCTTCCGATCGATCACGAACCCCTCGCTCGCGATCAACGCTGCTCGGTACGGAAATCCACCGGCACGCGCACCACACTCGCCACGGCACGACCGTTCTGCATGGCCGGCTGGAACTTCCAGCCCTGCACGGTGCGCAGCACCGAGCGATCCAGATCACGGCTGCGCTCGCCACTACGCGACACGATGCTCGCCTCGGTCACGTTGCCGCGGGTATCCACGTTGAGGCTGGCCACCACGCTGCCCTGCACGCCGTTACGCAGCGCGGTTGCCGGGTAGGTCGGCTTGTCATTGCTGGCCAGCGGGCTGGCCTGACGGTTGCGTACGGCCGGGGTCGCCTTGCGCTGCTCGCTGGCCGGGGCCGCGTTGCGCGCTGCCGGCGCAGTCGCTACCGGGGTCTCGCTGGCCGGCAGCATGCGCTCGCCCATGGGGGCCGGCGCCACGTCTTCCTGGTTCGAGAACCGCAGCCACATCAGTGCAGCGGCAAACATGGCCACGATCAGCGCCAGCCACAACCAGGGTGAGGTGCGCTGCGGGCGCTCGCTCACATCCTGCTGCAAATGCGGGGAATGAAGGTGTTCATGGGTAGTAGCACTCATTGCAGACTCCTCGCGTCAGTAACGACGCACAAAGTCTTGCTCGAGGAGATGTAGCGGTGTGTCAGCGTTGCGTCAACGCAACCGGCAGGGTTCAGCTTGCCTGCCGGGAAGCGTTCAGTTACTGCGGCTTGAAGTCGAACGGCACTTCAATGGAGCCCGGCACTGGCTGGCCATTGCTCAGCGCGGGGCTGAAGCGCCAGCGGCGCACCGCATCGGTTGCGGCGCGGTCCAGCTCGCGCGAGCCGCTGCGCTGGATCACGGTGATGTTGTTGGCATAGCCGGTGGCATCCACGTCCACCCGCACCACCACACTGCCGGATTCGCCACGGCGCAGCGCACCGGCAGGGTAGGACGGCGGCGGCGACTGGCCTGCCACGGGCATCGGCTGGCTGTTGCCCGTGGCAGGCGCGGCGCTGCCCGGGGCGGCCGGGGCCGGCTCGGTACTGGCCGGCGGCGGCGGGGCGGTTTCCACCAGCTTCGGTGCTTCTTCCTGCACCGGCGCCGGCTTGGCATCGGGCATGTCGCTGGAGCCGGCCGCGGCGGGCAGGGGCTCGGGCAACGGCTCGACCTGCGCGGTTTCCTGCGGGGTCTGCGTGGCCGGGTCATCGGCGCGGAAGAATTCCTTGTCGCGGCCGGTCAACCAGACCACCACGAACAGCAGAACGCCTACGCCGAAGGCGATGCCGGCGATCTTCAGGGCGTTGCGCGGGATATGCACGGTGAACGACTTGGCAGGCGATGAGCGGGGTGCAGACATGGACCGGACCAGCAGGGAATGCCCCGATTCTGCCACGGCGGGAATGAACCGGGCGGCAGAAATCCGTATAACAGGCGATAATCCCGTTCCTGATACCCACCACGACACCCGCCATGCTTGATCCAGCCCTGCTCCGCCACCAGCCCGCCGACCTCGCCGAACGCCTGCGCACCAGCCGCGGCTTCGAGCTCGACGTGTCTGCCCTGGAGTCCCTGGAGGCCGATCGCAAGCGCATCCAGGTGCGGACCCAGGAACTGCAGAGCCTGCGCAACAGCCGTTCCAAGGCCATCGGCCAGGCCAAGGCCAAGGGCGAGGACGTGTCGGCCATCATGGCCGAAGTGGCCGCGTTCGCAGACGAGCTGAAGGCCTCGGAAGTGGCCCTGGACGAGCTGCGCGAAAAGATCGACACCATCGCCGCCGGCATCCCGAACCTGCCGGCCGATGACGTGCCGGCCGGCGCCGACGAGAACGACAACGTCGAGCAGGCGCGCTGGGGCACCCCGCGTACCTTCGATTTCCCGGTGCTGGACCACGTCGAACTGGGCGCCCGCAACGCCGGCCTGGACGCCGAGACCGCGGCCAAGCTGTCGGGCTCGCGCTTCACCGTACTGCGCGGTCAGGTCGCCCGCCTGCACCGTGCCCTGGCCCAGTTCATGCTGGACCTGCACGCCGGCGAACACGGCTACGAAGAAACCAACGTGCCGTTGCTGGTCAACGCCGATTCGCTGCGTGGCACCGGCCAGCTGCCGAAGTTCGAGGACGACCTGTTCAAGACCGCCGTGGGCGATTCCACGCGCTACCTGATCCCGACCTCGGAAGTGCCGCTGACCAACCTGGTGCGCGACGAGATCATCGACGCCGAGCGCCTGCCGCTGCGCGTGACTGCCCACTCGATGTGCTTCCGCGCCGAAGCCGGCAGCGGCGGCCGTGACGTGCGCGGCATGATCCGCCAGCACCAGTTCGAGAAGGTCGAGCTGGTGTCGATCTGCCGCCCGGAAGACAGCGACGCCGAACACACCCGCATGACCCGCTGCGCCGAAGTCGTGCTGGAAAAGCTGGGCCTGCCGTACCGCAAGGTGCTGCTGTGCACCGGCGACATGGGCTTCTCGGCCATCAAGACCTACGATCTGGAAGTCTGGCTGCCCTCGCAGAACACTTACCGCGAAATCAGCTCGTGCTCGAACACCGGTGATTTCCAGGCCCGCCGCATGCAGGCCCGCTGGCGCAACCCGGCCACCGGCAAGCCGGAGCTCGTGCACACCCTGAACGGCTCGGGCGTGGCGGTCGGCCGCGCGATGATCGCGGTGATGGAGAACTACCAGAACGCCGACGGCACCATCACCGTGCCGGACGTGTTGAAGCCCTACATGGGTGGCGTCGAAACCATCGGTTGATAACCGACGCAACTCATACCTGTAGAGCCGAGCCTATGCTCGGCTCTTTTTTTGTGCTCGCACCTTCTCCAACGGCACCCACCCGGGCTCGCCCGTTTCCGGCACGCACCACGCCCAGCCATTCAGCGTGCGCACCCCGCGCAACACCTGCCCCGGATCCACATCCAGCTCCCGCGCGCAGTAATCCTCCGTGGCAAACGCGCCACCCTGCGCATCGCGCCCGATCACCGGCGCCGGCACGAATCCCCGTTCCTGACCCTCGGCCTGGCACAGAAACCAGTCCTCCCAGCCCTCAGGGCCCTCATAACGCTCGCCCACCACCAGCGCCTGTCCACGGCGCAGGGTGATCGGGTGCGGAAACTCGCTGCGATGCGCAGCCGTCACGATGTAGTTCATGCCCCCAGCCTACCGGCCCCGCACAACAAAAAAACGGCCCCGCAATGCGGAGCCGTCGGGGTGGGCCGGGATGGGGGAGGGGCTCCCGGCCCGCAATCAGCGCCCCCGACGAGGAGGGGGGAGGGCGCCGATCGCTGGAACGCAGTACTTACGCAGCCACTTCTTCGGCAGCGTGCGACGGCAGGGCCGACAGCGCGCCGGCAATGGCGTCTTCGCGGTGCTTCGGCGAGTAAGCGATGCCCTCGGCACGCACGAACTCGACGTTGTCGATGCCCATGAAGGCAAACACCTGGCGCAGGAAGGGCTCCTGGAAGTCAGCCGGCGAATCGGTGTAGATGCCGCCACGGGCGCTCACCACGATCACGCGCTTGCCACCGGCCAGGCCCACCGGGCCGTTCTCGGTGTACTTGAAGGTGCGGCCGGCCACGGCAACGCGGTCGATCCAGGCCTTCAGGGTGGACGGGATGCTGAAGTTGTACATCGGCGCGCCGATGACCAGGATGTCGGCGGCCAGGAACTGCTGCATCACCTGTTCAGCGTCGGTCGCCTCGGCGGCATCGACACCGGCCAGCGAGCTGCTGCGCAGATGCGGTACCGGATTGGCGTCAAGATCGCGATAATCGACCTGCAGGCCGTCGATCTGGTTCTTGAACTGGGCGACCACGGCAGCGGTCAGCTGGCGGGACACGGAATTGTCGCCAAGCACGCTGGCGTCGAGATGCAGAAGCTTCATGGCAGTCACCTATGTTCTGGAGGGGAAGGGCGGTGTTTGCCGCCGACGGAGAGAACGATAGGTTGTTGCACGGGCAGGATAAAGGTGATTCAATGCCACGAATTGTTCTAGATATGGAACTCGGGTATGCATGACCTGAATGACCTGTACTACTTCGCCATGGTCGTTGACCACGGCGGTTTCGCTGCCGCCGAACGCGCCCTGGGCATCCCCAAATCGCGCCTGAGCCGCCGTATCAGCCAGCTTGAGACCGACCTGGGCGTGCGCCTGCTGCAGCGTTCGACGCGCCGCTTCGCCGTTACCGACGTCGGCACCAGCGTGCATCGCCATGCACAGACCATGCTGGCCGAGGCCCAGGCCGCACGCGAGGTGGTTGACCGCCTCAGCGCCGAGCCGCGCGGCGTTGTGCGCGCCAGCGTGCCCGTGTCGCTGGCGCAGATGCAGCTGCCCAAGCTGCTGCCCAAGTTCCTCGAGCAGTACCCGAAGGTCCGCCTGCAGCTGAACATCAGCAACCGCCGAGTGGACATCATCAATGAAGGCTACGACGTGGCCCTGCGCGTGCGTTCGCGCCTGGATGACGACGGCAGCCTGGTGATGCGCAGCTTCGGGCAGGTGCAGGAACTGCTGGTGGCCAGCCCGAAGTACCTGGACCGCGCCGGCCGCCCGAAGGATCCGGAGGAACTGACCCAGCACGTCACCCTCAGCATCAGCGAAGATGAAGCGCGCCAGCGCTGGGAACTGCATGGCCCGGAAGGCGAAGTGCGCCGGGTGGACCTGCAGCCGCGCGTGGCCGGCTTCGATTTCCCGCTGCTGCAGAGCATGGTGAAGGACGGTTTCGGCATCACCATGCTGCCGGAAACCGTCTGCGCCGAAGCCGTGCGCAATGGCGAACTGGAAGTGGTGCTGCCGGACTGGTCGTTGCCGCAGGGCGTGTGCCACGCCGTGTTCGCCTCGCGCCGCGGCCTGCTGCCGGCGGTGCGCGTGTTCATCGATTTCCTGGCCGAACACCTGCCGCCGCAGCTGGAGGCCTCGCGCCTGGATTGCGGTGGCGCGTGCGAGAAGGCCAAGGAGAAGATCAAGGCCAGTGCGCTGGGTGCACTGGCGGTGGATGCGGGCTGAGGGGTGCCCTTCGACGCTGACGCTGATCTTTGAACGGTAGCGCCGGGCCATGCCCGGCGTTGCCGTTTCCGGCGCCAGTTACCTGCGCCCGAACAACCGAGCCCAGAAGCCGGGCCGCGCCTGTTCCGGCGTTGTAGTCCTGGTAATGACCGGCGCCTCCAGCACGGCCATCAGCTCCGGGCTGCGTGGCTTCTTCAGGAAGCGCGCATAGTCGCGGTAGCTGGTCACCTTGTTCATGTGCAGGCGCTCGGGCATCGCTGGTTGCGCGCCGCCTTGCAAGAGTTCCCTTAATGCCTGCGGGCGGTCCAGGCGGATCGCCTCGAACAGGGCAGTACCGCCGCAGCCGGGTTCGATCTGGTTGGCCCGCTGTGGCGCATCCTTCAGAAGCGCGCGCAGCGCATCCGTGTCATCACGCTCGACGGCAGCCACCAACTGCGCCAGGGCCTCGGCTTCCTCAGGCGCCAGACTGTCGCGATAGGCCTGATCGGCGATCTCTCGCGCGTCGCGCCCCTCACCGCCTTCGATGCACAGGAAATCGGTTACCAGTGCCACCGGGATGCCGGATGTGTCCAACGCCCAGTAGCTGGGGTAGACGCCATCGCCCCAGCCACTGGTGAACACGACCAGGCCGTGCGGGGAGTCCTGGCCCCAAGGGCGGTACTCGGCGCCTTCATCCAGGCCGTCGTGGTCAATCAGCGCATCGGACCATGCTTCGTTGCCCTGATCGATCAGCGCAAGCAGCGCCTGCTGGGTATCGGTATCCATGAAACAACCGATGCCGGCGTCGACCGGGTAGCCAATGAAGCTGTCCTCATCCAGGCCGGTCAGGTCCTGCGTGGTCCAGCGCGCCATCTGCCAGTGCAGGGCCGATACCGTGAGTGCCTGGCGCGGTTTGAACCAGACCACGGCCAGCGCCGGGCGGCCGCTGTGCACGATGATCTCGACCGGATGCAGGCCCGCCGGGACGGTGTAGTCGGCCAGCGCTGGGGCCTCGGCCTGGACCAGCGGATCGCAGACCACCAGGTGCCCGCTGCTGACCGGCAGATGGCCGGCGAAGCTTCGGGTCAGGGCGACCGCGGCCAGCTGGGTGTCGTCCAGCAGGCAGGTGCGCAGGTTCGCCAGATCGAGGTGGGCCATGGCGGCTCCGGTTGCAGGTGATGCCCCACCGTGCCGGATGCGAAGGGCAGGAGCAAGGGTGGTCTTGGGCAAATGCGCTTCACGTGCGAGAATACGCCGCTGCCCGGGCAACCGGGACCCCGATTGGAGAGATGGCCGAGCGGTTTAAGGCACCGGTCTTGAAAACCGGCGAAGGGTTAAACCTTCCGTGGGTTCGAATCCCACTCTCTCCGCCAGATGATAAAACGCCCCGACAGGGGCGTTTTTGCATCCTGCAGTCTGACTCTCCGCCCGGCCTCCGGTAGCGGCGGCAATCTCCGGGCGTCAACGTTCTCACGCAGACCGGTGATAATGAACTAAGTTGCTTGTGTTCCAGGGAGGTTGCACGCCCTTAAGGTACCCGCCGTGTGTTACATCGGCCAAGCTGTTGCTGGGCTTGCCCGAGCGCGGGTCAGGCAGATCGGCCGGGGTTCCACTGACTTCAATCGGGGCGTGGATGTCACCGGCGTTCTGCTGTTGGATGGCGCGCGCTTTCTCCAATACTTCGAAGGGCCACATGATGGCGTTGAGGCGGTACTGGAGCGCATCCTGGGCGCCGAGGATCGCCGCGACGTGGAAGTGCTCGCCAACGGCAATGTCCCTCTGTGCTATTTCCCGCACCGTTCCATGCGCATCATTTCAACGTCGGCATCTGCTCTGCAACATGCCGCGACAACTGATTGGAGCGCATCTGGCCCGGATACAGTTCAGCGGCTCGCCGCGCTTGTTCCGCTTCACCGCGGCGAGCGCGGCCCATGAAGGCTGGCTCCACGCGGGCCCTTCGGCTTGTTATGGCACAACGGGTAACTCGAACACGACCGGAACGCCCCATGCGGCCCATTCCGCTCCACAAACACCCCCACCTTGCACACCGGGCAGCGCTCTTCGTTGATGGCCGCACCTGAGATCCCGGTCACCTCCACAACGCCTTCCTCCACCAGCTCATCCAGGAAGGGCGAATGCTTGCCCTGCAGGGTAAACATCGCCACGCTGCGCCGCGCACGCGTCAGCGCCACATAGAACAACCGCCGCTCTTCGCTCAGCGGGTAGGTATCCCCATCCGGCATCGCCAGTGACAGCACCGGGTCATCCGCGCGCAGGCTCGGGAATCCACGGTTCACCATGGCCGGCAGGATGACGTAGTCCGCCTCGCGCCCCTTCGATCGATGGGCGGTCAGGAACTCAACCTCCATCGTGCTGCCAAACAGCGTCTTCCAATCCGCAGGCAGCGCACTGCGATCCGCCCGATAGCGGCCCAGCACAAACACGCGAACGCGCCCATCGCGCCCCTGCGGCACCGCCCCGGACAGCAACTGCTGATGCAGCTTGGCCAGGTACTGGCGCACGCCATCCTGAACTTCCTCACGCCGGGTCATCTGGAAGGCCTGCAGCACCGGCCCAATCGCTGGCGCAGCGGAACGCACCGCCTTGGCAATCTGCGCAGGATTGCGGCTGATGAAGCGGCTGGAGATATCGCACAGTTCCTGCGGGCAGCGGAAGGTCTGCTCCAGCTTCAGCACCTGGGCATGGCCCATCCATTCGCGGAAGCCGGTCATCACTGAAACGTCCGCACCGGCGAAGCGATTGATCGACTGCCAGTCATCGCCCACTGCAAACAGGTGGTGGCCCGGCTGGCTGACCAGCGCACGGCAGAGGCGGGCGCGGGCACGCGAGGCATCCTGGAACTCGTCGGCCATCACCAGGTCGTAGGGCGATTGGTAATGCCCTTGCTCCAGGATGCCGGCAGCCATGTTGAGCATGTCCTCGAAGTCGATGCCGCGCTCGTCCGCCAGCGCCTCGTCCCAGGCCTGGAAGACAGGTGCCGCGATTTCCAGGAACCGCCGATGCCTTTCCTTGAACTGGTCCTCGGGCATCTGCTGCAGGCGCGCGGCCAGATCGTCCAGCGTCAGGCAGTTGCTCTTGGCGTGGGCAATGAAGGTCCGCATCAGGCCGATCAGGTCCGCATCCGGCATCGGCTTTGCGCCCTCGCTAGGCAGCTCACGGTCGGGGTTGGGGTCCAGCTCGACATCGGCGTCGCCGAGTTTCTCCGCAAGATGTTCCAACGCATGCCCGCTGCGCAGGCCGAACGAGGTTGTCTCCACCAGCGCAGTGCCGCGCGCCACGTGCTGCTGGCGCTTCCACTGCATGCCTTCAGCGTAGTTGGCGAAGTGCTTCGGCGGCTGGCCGTTGGCATCCAGCGCAAAGTGCTCGTGATACAGCGCTGCGTCCGGGTAATAGAAGTCCGGTCGATACTGGCGATGGGTATCGGTGGCGGTATCGAATTGGTACCGGCGCTCGTAGTCGTACGCCACGCCGTTGTAGAACAGCCAATCGGCAATGACGCACTCTTCCAGGCTTTTCACCCGCTCGCCCTGCAGGGTGCGGATGTAGGGCGTGCCGTCGCGGTCGTAGCCATCGGCCATCATCTCCGCACCGAACGGCGGAAGATCCCGCCCGAACACCAGGCGGAACATGTCCCAGTGGGTACGGAAGTGGATCGAACGATCCTTCAGGTCGTCCACCAGTTCGGCCAGCTTGTTGAAGCCAAGCGTGGCGTCGATGGCCCATTCGGGAATGTCGGGCTTGCGGCCGGTGGCCTTGCCGATGATGGCCAGGCCCAGCGCATGGAAGGTCCGGGCTTCGACCACGGTGTCGCCCATGCCGAGCCGGTCGAAGGAGCGCTGCGCGCGCTCCTCCAGTTCCCTGGCCGCATCCTTGTTGAAGGCGAGCATGACGATCCGCTCGGGCTCAACGAACCCGCGATCGATGGCATAAGCGGCCTTGGCGACCATGGTGGAGGTCTTGCCGGAGCCCGCCGAAGCGACGACCTGCACGCAGTTGTCGAAGCAGATGACCGCGCGCGCCTGTTCCTCGGTCAGCGGTTTGCTTTCGACGCGGTCCAGGAAGTCCTTGGCCAGCACCAGCTCCCGGGTCGCCATGGTGGAATTGGCGTCGGCCCATACGGCGGGCCAATCCAGCTGCCAGTCGTGCAGGGCATCCAGCGCGGCCCGGTGGCTGTGCGAATGCAGATCGTCGTGCAGGTCTTCATCAAGGAACAGCCGTTCCAGCTCGGCCGGAGACAAGGGCAGGGTGGGGCGCTCGGCCAGCAGCGTCTGCTGCTGTTCGTGGGTGATCCAGCGGCGGCCGGCGCTGCCCCTGTCAGTGAGGGCGTCGGCCTCGGCCAGCCACGATTGGATCTGCTCCAGCATGTCCGCAAAGAGTGCCTTGCGCCCGCGCGTGGTGCGCGCAAAGAGCACCTGCTGGACAGCAGCCGCGAGGCGGGAAGCCTGGCCGTTGGGCAGGCCGTCCACGGACAGCGTGTCGCCGTCATCGCTCTGCAGCGCAACCCGGGCCCAGAACAGGCCCGGAAGAACCCGCACACGCTGGTCGCCGTCCACGTGCTGCCGGTACTGCCGGCCCTCGATCAGCAGCTCGACATGCTCGCCATCCAGTCGCAGCCGCCAGTTCGGCGAACGGGTCACACGCTGGCCCCAGCCGGAGGGGCGCCATTCCATAGACATCCAGATACTGCCTTGCGTACGTCACTGGGCGTAAAGCGCCCTTACAGCTCCATGATAAGGGGGCTTGGTGCCGTGCGCAGAGCTTCTGGGTAAGGCAGGCCCGCAGCCAGCGATGGCGTTGCACCACCGCTGGCCCGATCGCCGTCAGGCGTTCACATCCACCACGATCCGCCCGCGCACCTTGCCCGGGATGATCTGCTCGTACACATCCAATACTTCGGCCAAGCCGATCAGCTGCACCGTGCTTTCCAGCTTCTGCGGGTCCAGGTCGGTGGCGAGGCGATCCCATGCACGCTGGCGTACGTGCTGCGGGGCATTCACCGAATCGACGCCGGCCAGGGTCACGTTGCGCAGGATGAAGGGCAGCACCGAGCCGTGCTGCGCATCGCTCTGCGCCAGGCCGCAGGCGGCCACGGCGCCGCGGTACTTGGTCTCGGCAAGCGCGTTGACCAGGGTCGGGCCGCCGGCCACGTCCACCACGCCGGCCCAGCGCTCGGCGCTGATCGGCTTCTTGCGCGGCTCGGAAAGCTCCGCGCGGTCGATGATCTCCGTCGCGCCCAGGCTGTGCAGGTATTCGGCATGTTCGGGGCGGCCGGTAGCGGCCACCACGCGGTAGCCCAGCTTGGACAGAATGGCTACGGCAATCGAGCCCACGCCGCCGTTGGCGCCGGTTACCAGCACATCGCCTTTTTCCGGGGTTACGCCCGCGTCTTCCAGTGCCAGCACGCACAGCATGGCGGTATAGCCGGCGGTGCCGATGGCCATGGCATCGCGGGTGGTCAGGTTGCCGGGAATCTTGTTCAGCCACTCACCGCGCACGCGGGCGCGCTGGGCCAGGCCGCCGTGGTGGCCCATGCTCAGGTCCCAGCCATTGAGCACCACGCAATCACCGGCCTTGAAACCGGCATTGCTGGATTCCAGCACCACGCCGGACAGGTCGATGCCGGGAATGAGCGGAAACTTCTGGATGACCGGGCGCTCGTTGGTCAGCGCCAGCGCATCCTTGTAAGTGAGGGTCGAATAATCAACCTGCACCAGGACATCGCCATCCATCAGGTCGGCCTCGTCAAAATCCACCAGTTCGGTGGAAACACGGTCGTTCGTCTTGCTGGAAAGCAGTGCCTTGAACTTCATGGTGGGGCCTCACGTTCAGTGGATGGGGCCATGCTAGGCTCGCACCGTTATTGCGACAAGAACGATGGTTTTTCGTAGGTACTATGGTTTTCCGGAGTATGTATGCGTAGCAAGCGTTGGGACGGCAAGAGCGGCTGCGCCGTGGAGGTAACGCTGTCGGTGATGGGTGGGGTGTGGAAGCCGGTCATCCTGTTCCACCTGATCAAAAGCAAACGCCGATTCATGGAACTCACACGGCGGGTGCCCAATGCCACCCAATCCATGCTGACCAGCCAACTGCGTGAGCTGGAAGCCGATGGCGTGGTGATCCGCCATGTCTACCCGGAAGTGCCGCCGAAGGTGGAGTACGAGCTTTCTGAGTTCGGACGCACGCTGGTGCCGGTGCTGCTGGCCATGCGCGAGTGGGGCGAAACCTATCGCGGTTACCAGAGCACGCTTGAGGACAGCTGAGGGCGGAGGTGTGTCGCATCTGCCACATCGGCGAGGAGCGGAATGACGGTTGCATGGATGACGCCTGCAGGCCGGGAGCGCCATTCGATGGGCAATTCGCCACTGCATGACGCAAGCGCCTCAATTACAGCGAAGTAGGGAGTTTTCCTGCTTTTCAACCGCCGAACAGTACGCCAATCATCGCCTCGCCAAGGCACTCGCCCTGGCCGGGATTGGCGTCCCGAACTTACGAGATACATGGCGTCGGGCTTGCAGCTGAAACTGCAGTCACGACAATGCACCGCAAGCCAGTTCATGGCGGACGGTGCGTGGGGATCTTGCGATCCGCCGGCTTTCGTATCTCGTATCCGGCACGCCAACCCGCACCGTCCGCCACCTTGCATCTGCAGGTGGCCACACCGTGAGGTTGCCGCCATGTCTGACCGTCTTCCCGACTATCCCCGCCTGCACGCGCTGCTCGGCGCAGCCCTGCGCGATCTTCCCAATGCCGTAGCCGAAACGCTTGAGGATGCCCTCTGCGAATCCGCTGAAGGTGCGCCATCATCCGCGTTCTTTGCACACCTCAAAGCCCACGGAAAAAACCTGCGTGCCGATGGCGAGGCGTGGACCGAAACCTGCCTCAGCCCCGGCCGGGCATTCGACCTGGCTCTGGCCACCCGCAGCGCTTCAGGCATCACCGCGTTGACCGCCGTGCTGCACGCCGCGCACGTGGCGCGGGAAAGCGATGACACCGCATGCTGCCCCTCCGCGGCGGTGATTGAAGGGCTGTTCAATGCCTGCCAGATGCTGTCGCTGCAGGTGGAGCGCAGCCTGGTGCCCTGAAGGTTGGGACGCCGTTCCTGTCTCGTTGACACCCGGTTCCCTATAGTGGCCCCGGAACCCTGCTATGGAATGGCCATTCACGTGATGTCCCCCGGCCGCTGCCTGGCACTGGCACTTGCTGTCGCAGCAACTGCCAGTGCATGCGCACGTCCGCCGTCCAACGAACACGAAAGAAATCCTGCCATGTCGGGCGCAACCCAGACCGGCCGTACCCTCAATGGGCATACCTACACCGACGCGCCAGTGGATGTGAAACTCGGTCCGACGACGTTCCGGTTTCCCGCTAATTATCTGGACAGCCAGATCGCGCCCTGGCCGGGCGAGGGCGTTACCCTGGTGATTGAATGGCCGGATATGAAGCCAACGGCGCCAGGTGCGCGGGCCGATCCCCGGACCAATGATTTCCGTAAGGAGATTTCGGTCAGGATCAACTACGTTGACCGTGTTCCCGTTGAGGGGTTGCTGGAACGCTATGCGTCCAATGAATCGATTACCGAGGCCGGTTCGTTGGAACGGGAAGACTCCCGGGAGCGGCTCGATCTGCGCACGGCGCTGCCGGAGATGCTGGGGCTGACGCCCTATGCCATTGATGAGGCCAGGATGGTTCAGTATGTCAAGCTTTACCAGGAACGCGGCGGAGCCCCCCCCGTTCGCAATCCAGCCTTTGAGAAAGATTGGTACGCCGCGCGGCAGGCTGATGGTCGAATTACGAGCTTCATCAAGTGTGATGCGAAGGCGCATTTCGCTGATGGCGTGCGCCTGGTGGGCGGCAGCGTGGTTCAGGAGCCGGGTGTACGCGCTGCGAGCTGCGTCCACTATTTCGTCGATCTGGACGACAAATTGTCTGTCAGATTGGATTACAAGCGGGTGTTTCTGAAGGATTGGAAGCGTATGGAAGACGCTGTCAGAAGCGTGCTTTCGAGCGCGCGATCCAATTGATCCAAGGAATGGAAGGAGTCTGGTATGAGTGGGTTGACCGAGCATGACCTGAGGATCCTGCGCAATTACGCAAAGGACGGTAACCGCGAGCTCTATTGGAATTATCTCTCGCAGCTACCGGGGGCAGACGGTTACGGGACGCTGGCACTGGGTGTGGTACGCAATGACAGTCTTCCGGGCAGGGTGGCCAACAGCTATGCGCAGAGCGACGCGAGCACGCAGCATGATGAGGGCTCCCGCTTTCCCAACACCCGCCTGAGCGAGCGCCAATGGGAGGCATTCGGCAGGACCCTGCTGGAAAAAAAATCTGGAGCTCCGCCAGGAAAGGATGGAGGACCACCGTCCGGATCTGGCCCTGAACCTGCCTGGCGCCGATGTGATGCTGGCACACGATCGTTCCTTCAATGATCACGGCTTGGACCCCAACTGCCGGACCCCGCGCGTGCTGCTGCAGGCTGCGCTAGGTCCGCAGAAGATGGAGCAGATCTGGACCAGCATGCTTAACAACGACTACCGAGGCATGACGCGCGCATGGGACACCAGTACCGATGCCCTAACGCAGATGGGGAAGTGGAAGGGCGGTCGCTATGTGCTCACGTTGACGGCGCATGAAGCCGTCCAAGCCCTTGAAGGTCGCTCGTCGGTCGACCCAAACGTGATCGGCGGCAGCAGCCACTACGCCATGTACTTCGAGGGGGAGAAGAAGTGGACCAGTGTCAGCGACGGTGGTGGCCATGTGACGATGAGCGAGATCACCGATCCCGCACGCATTGCTGAACTCAATGATGCGCGCGAGGTGCGTCTGGAGCGCCAGCAGAAGGCCACCCAGTTCCATCCAGACGATACGTTCCGCACGATCACCCGCAGCCCGTTCACGGCGTCGGTCGACGATCTCCCGGACCCCCGCCTCGCCCCGACCCGGTTGGCCGATATCGGCCCGGGCCATGCCGAATACGGTCTGCTGCAGCAGGTCAGGCAGGGCGTGGCGGTTCTGGATGCGCAGGCAGGGCGCACGCATGATGAAAGAAGCGAGCGCCTGACCGCCAGCGTGATGGCGCTGGCGCGCCGGCACAACCTGGAGCGGGCCGACCACGTGATGTTGAGCGCGCAGACAAGCGACAACCCTGCCGGCCGCAACGCCTTTGTGGTGCAGGGCGAGCCAAACGATCCCGCGCATCTGCGCGCGTCGATGCCGACGGATCTCGCGGTGCAGACACCGGTCGAGCAGTCGCTGCAGCGCCTGCAGGTGGCCAGCGTGGACCGCGAGCAGAGCCAGGTGCAGCGCCAGCAGCAGGAGATGGACCTGCAGACACGGGACAACCCATCCATGCGGATGGGCTAGGCGCCATGACGACGTAACCGAAGCCTCACGCCGCCTTTGCAACTCCGCGTGCGGCCATTGCTAAGTTCGCTTGCAACTCATTCAAGGAATTCAGCAATGACCCGGAAGTCCCCGCGTGTCCTGCTCGGCCTCTGCCTGGCCCCGGCGCTGGCCTTCGCCCAATCCGACCGCCAGGTGGCCGAAGACATGGTCACTCGTGCCGCCAACGTGTGCCCCGGGCACAGCACCGAGCGCACCGCGCCTACGGTGAATAAGGTGCCCGTGGGCGCGTTGCGGGTGATGCTCGACCGCGGCTTGGTGATGTGCCCGGATCGCCGGCTGGATGCTTCGGCGCCGGCGGTGTTCTATGGGCGTGTGGGTGTGTTCGGGTGGAACCCGGAAGTGCCCGAGGCTGCGACGGTTGTCGTGGCGAAGATCGACCAGATGACCCGCAAGGATGAGTACCCGGTGGAGACGCTGGTGTGGGATGCGAAGGGCATGGCGTTGACCCAGCAGACCGTGCCGGCGTTCGAACCGCGGCCGGGTGCGGCGGTGTTGTACAAGGTGCGCTGATTCATCAGCGTTCTAGCGCCGGTAGATGCTCACCTTGGTGGGCGCTTCTGGTCGCACGCGCGGTGACAGAATCGTGCCCACCAAGGTGGGCACCTACCAGGCGATGCGACTACCGCTGATGCTGCCCCGATTCGCTGATGACCTGGGCCAGCTGTTTCAGCGTGTAGGGTTTGCGCAGCAGGGTAAAGCCATGCCCTGGGTCGCGCGCCAGCAGCTCGCTGTAACCGCTGGTGAGGATGACGGGCAGCCAGGGGAACCGCTCCCGGATCGTGCGCGCCAGGTCCAGGCCATTCACCCCCGGCATCACCACGTCGGTGAACACCACCTGGAAGCGATGGGCATCGCGTTCCAGCTCGGCCAGTGCGTCAGCGGCATTGCGTGCCAGCACCACCTGGTAATCGAGTTCACGCAGGGCGGCCACGGCGAACTCGGCCACGTCGATGTTGTCCTCGACCACCAGCACGCACAATCCGTGGCCATGCACCAGCCCGTCGTGCTGCACGGGCCGCGGCGCGCTCTCGCTGCCCTGGCTCAGTGGCAGGTACAGGGTGAACCGTGTTCCGGTGCCGGGCTGGCTGTGCACATCCACTTCGCCTTCGGATTGCTTGACGAAGCCGAACACCTGGCTGAGGCCCAGCCCCGTTCCCGCACCGACGTCCTTGGTGGTGAAGAAGGGCTCGAAGATGTGGTCGAGCACCGCAGGTTCGATGCCGGTGCCAGTGTCACTGACGCTGATGGCGGCGAAGTCGCCCTTCATCGGCGCGGCAAAACGGACGGAGGGCACCGCAGTCACCCGCTGTACGTCGATGGTGACGTTGCCATGGCCGGTGATGGCATCGCGGGCATTGACCACGATGTTGATGAGTGCCGTATCCAGCTGGCTACGGTCCAGCAGCACCTGCAGCGGGGTGTCGGGCAGGGTGATGGCGACCGAGACGCGGGCGCCAGCTACGGTCGTGATGATATCCGCCAGCGCGTGCACACTCTCGCGCAGGTCGAACACTTCCGGTGACAGGCTCTGCCGGCGGGAGAAGGCCAGCAGCTGGGAGGTCAACCGCGTTGCACGCTCTGCAGCGGTGACGATGGAGTGCACATACCTGCCGCGCGGATCCTCGGGCTGCGCGGTGTGCAGCAGCATGTCCGCCGAGCCGGTGATGACCTGCAGCAGGTTGTTGAAGTCATGTGCCACCCCGCCGGTGAGCTGGCCGATGGCCTCCAGCTTCTGCGCCTGGCGCAATTGCTCACGCGCGCGCACCAGCTCAAGGTGGGCTTCGCGCGCTTCCTGGGTAATGGCCGCCACCTGGCGGCTGTGCAGGGTACGCTCGATCACCCGTTCGGTCTGTTCGCTCACCACGCACAGCAGCCCGGCAACCTCGCCATCGGCCATCCGCAACGGCGAATAGGAGAATGTCCAGAAGGTCTCCTTCATGGCGCCGTCGCGATCCATCATCAGTGGCAGGTTCTGGAAACTGCGGCTGGTGCCGGCAAAGGCATCGGCAATGGCGTGCCGCACGTCTTCCCACACATCAGCCCAGACCTGCCGCAGGCCGCTGCCCATGGCGCCGTGCAGCTTGCCGCCCAGCATCGGCAAGTACGCATCGTTGAAGAAGAACGTCATCTCCTCCACGCCCCACGCGATCCAGAGCGGCTCCGGCGAGTCAAGGATCATGGACAGCACGGTGCGCAGTTCGACCGGTGCGGCGGCAGCGGCCGGCGAGCGCGCCCAGTCACTGTCCTGCAGCAACCGGTACGCGAGCTGCCCGGGCTCAGACGCCGGGAGGGGGAAGGAAGACATGGCCGCTCTGGGCAGGAAGGTGCAACAGGGTAGCGGGTCGGGCGTGTAGCCGCTCTGCACGCGATACGCCGGCCTCAGAGACGCACGGTCAGCACGGTCCCTTCGTCGCTGGAACTGGTCACGGTGAGCGTGCCGCCATGGGCCTTGGCAATCTGCGCGGCGATGTACAGGCCCAGCCCAAGGCCGGAATCCAACCGCCGTTCCTGCGGCCGCGCAAAGGGTTCGAACAGGTGGCCCATCTGCGCCGCCGGGATCACGCCTTGGTTGGCCACGCTGATTTCGATGCCCGCGCCCACGCTGCGGCCCTTGACGTGTATCGGTTGTCCGGGGGTGCCGTGGATGGCGGCGTTGATGACCAGGTTTGCCAGCAGCTGGCACAGCCGTGCGGCGTCGCAGACGAAGGTGACGGGCAGTTGCAGGTCAACCTCGCAATTGCGGCCATGAAAGGGGCGCATGGCCTCGCGGCAGGCCATCGCGAGCACGCCGGACAGGTCCGACCAAGGCTCCAGCTTCAGCGCGATGCCGGTGCCAAGGCGGCCCCGTGCGAAATCCAGGGTGACATCGATCAACTCGGCGATGCGATCGGCACTGTCGTTGATGTGGCCCAGTACCTTCTGCTGCGAATCGGTCAATGCCCCCAGGCCCAGCAGATCGACGCCGGCGCGGATGGCCTGCACCGGGTTGCGCAGGTCGTGCGCCAGCACGCCGATGAACTCCTCGCGCTGCTTGGCCACGCGCTGCAGCTCGGCATTGGATTGTTCGTACTCGGCCAGCTGCCGGCCAACCATATCGCCCTGTTCCTTCAGGCCGTCGATGGTGCGGCTGTCGGCATCGTGGCTGCGCAACGCGTCGATCTGTGCGGCCACCAGCGTCGCCACGTCGTTCATCGACTGCACCTGTTGCTCGTCGACCGGCTTCGGCTCGGGATCCAGTGTGCACAGGGTGCCGAAGAGGGAGCCATCGGCCAGCAGCACCGGCACCGAGATGTAGCTGCGGAAGCCGTACATGCCCGGAATCGGGCTGTCGATGAACAACGGATGGGCAAGCGCATCGCCGAACCAGACCGGAGCCCGCGAAGACCTCACGTCCTTGCAGAAGGTGCGGTTGATATCGAGGATCATGCCGCTGGAAATACCCAGGCCCGCGCTGTCGATGCTCTGGATCGAACGCCAGGTGCTTTCGGTGACTTCCCCGACCAGGGCAACGCGCATGCCGGTGATCCTGCATGCCAGGTCCAGCGAGGGCCGGAAGTCGATTCGGGTGGGCATGGCAGCTGTTCCGGGCAGCACGGTGGGCCATACAAGTATAGCGAGCGCTACCGCCGTAGAGTCGAGCAGCGGCAGTTGAGCAAGCTCGACTCTACGGGGCGGGAAGAACCGCTCCGAATCGTTCGCTGAATGCTTCAGCCGTCATCGGCCGGGCCAACGCGAATCCTTGGATTTCATCGCAGCCCAACGCCTGCAGCCGGGCCACCTGTTCGGCCGTCTCGGCACCTTCGGCCACGGCGCTGTAGCCCAGGCGCTGCGCCAGGCCGATGATGGCCTCGGCCTTCAATGCCGCCCGCGGGTCCTGGCAGAGGCGGTCGATCACCGTCTTGTCCAGTTTCAGCGTGCTGATCGGCAGCTCGGACAGGTAGCCGAAATTGCTGTAGCCGCTGCCAAAATCGTCGACGGCGATGCGCAGCCCGGCCGCGGCCATCTGCCGCAGCTGTTGGCCGGCGGGGGAATCCACGCGCAGCCACTGGCTCTCGGTTATCTCCACTTCGACATCCCCACACGACAGGCCCTTCTGCTCGATTGCACGGATCAGGCGCAGCGCGGCATCGTCCTCGGCCATGTCGCGGGCCGAGTAGTTGATAGACAGCAGCAGGCTGATGCCTGCCTTTCGCCAGGCCACCAGCTGGTCCAGTGCGTTGTCGGTCACCCAGCGGGTGATGCCCTGCATGACCGCCGTACGTTCGAATACCGGGATGAACTCGGCCGGGCTGACTGCCCCCAGTTGCGGATGGTTCCAGCGGATCAGTACTTCGGCGGCCACCGGCAAAAGATCCGACGCGCGGAAGCGGGGCTGGTAGACCAGGTGGAACTGCTGTTCCTGCAGGGCCACCCGTGCGTCGGTGGCCAGCCTATAGCCCCGCCGCGTGCGCGCATCGCGGGTCTCGGAATACCAGCGGAATGGCGAACGACTGTTGATGGCGGCATTCAGGCCGACCAGCATGCGGCGGATGATTTCGTCTGCATTGTGCTGGCCCAGCGTGACGCCACAGATGCCCGCGTGGAACGAAGGGGCCATCGGCACCTGCGCGGCCATCATCGGTCGGGTCACGCGTTCCTGCAGTTCTGCGACCAGGTCTTCGACGGCCTTCGACGATGACAGCTCCACCACGAAGGCAAACCGTGCGACCCCTACGTGATAGACCTCGGCCATGCCGTCCAGGGCAACGCGCAGGCGCACGCCGATACGCCGGATCAACGTTTCCAGCGGCGCCATGCCCAGCACCTGCCCGGCCTCGGTGGAGGTCGTTGCGTCGAAGACATCGATCAGCACTGCGTGCAGGAAGGTGTCCGGCTCGCGCTTGGCCTTGGCGGCCAGGTCCAGGGCGAACTGGTGCCGGTCGGGCAGGCCGCTGACGGGGTCGCGGCGGCCAGTCAGGGCGCGCAGCTCCAGTTCGTTCATGGCTGCGCTGGCCAGGGTCTGCAGCTGCCGCCGCTCCGCTTCGGAGAACTGCCGGGGGGCGTCGTCCATGATGCAGAACGCACCGATGGCCACGCCGTTGCGCGCCACCAGCGGCGTGCCTGCATAGAAGCGAAGCCTGGTCTCGCCTGTCACCAGCGGGTTGCTGGCATGCCGTGGGTGCTTGCGCAGGTCATCGATGACCAGGGTTTCCGGGGCGCCGATGGCCGAGGCGCAGATCGAATCACGGATATGTGTTTGTGCGATCTGCAGGCCCCTGCGCGAGACCAGTCGCTGCCGGTCGACGTCCAGCAGCGAAACGAATGCGACGGGCACCTTGAAGGCGTGAGTGGCCAGCTCGGTGAGGCTGTCCAGGGCTGCACCGGAAACCTCGTCCAGGGCGTTGAGGCCGGCCAGGGTGGACATGCGTTCTTGTTCGGGGGAGGGCATCAGGACCACATCGAAACGTACAGAGGGACTGCACAGGCTTGACGGCGACAGCGCAACCACAATGTCGCGCCGCCGCGGTCGGGGGAAGGGGCGCAGGCCGTGGCCTACTGAATGCTTCAGGCCTGCACTTTGAGGGTAGGGCGAGGCAGATGCGGGCAGTGTGAGTGCCCGCAATACCCCATGAGGTCAGGCGGCGCGCTTCAGCGCAGCGCCAGCCTGTGCCGATACCCGGAACACGGCACAGGCCCGGTCCAGATCTGCCGCCTGCCCAGCCATCGCACGCGCCGCGGCGCTGGCTTCCTCGACCAGTGCGGCATTCTGCTGGGTGGCCTCGTCCATCTGCGAGATGGTCTGGTTGACCTGCTCGATGCCGGCCGCCTGCTCGGCGCTGGCTTGGGCGATCTGCTGCACCAGGTGTCCGGTCAGGCCCGCGGCATCGGTCAACTGTGCGATGGCGGCCTCGGTCTGGCGGGCGATACCGATACCGGCCTCGACCCTGTCGGTGGAATCTTCGATCAATGCCTTGATGTCCTTGGCCGAAGCCGCCGCACGCTGCGCCAAGCTGCGCACTTCGCTGGCCACCACCGCGAATCCGCGCCCCTGCTCGCCTGCACGGGCTGCTTCGACCGCGGCATTGAGGGCGAGAATGTTGGTCTGGAACGCGATGCCGTCAATCAGGCTGATCATCTCGCCGATCCGCAGCGACGAGGCATTGATCTGTCCCATCACGCGAACCACGTCCTGTACCGCCTGGGCGGTCTGCTGCAGGGCTTCGCCGGCGCTGCGCGAGGCTGCATGGGCCTGCTGTGCGTGTTCGGCATTCTGGCGCACAGTGGAGGTCAGTTCCTCCATGGAGGCTGCGGTCTCTTCCAGGTTGGCGGCCTGGCTTTCGGTGCGCCGCGACAGGTCGGTGTTGCCGGCGGCAATTTCATCGGATGCGCTGGCGATTGAACCGGAGGCTTCCTGGATGCGGCGGATGATGCCCGCCAGATTCTCCGCCGTGCGGTTGGTGTCGCGCTGCATGGTGGCGAACACGCCCTGGAAGTCGCCCTTGATGCGGCGGGTCAGGTCGCCCTCGGCCATCGCACCCAATACTTTGGACAGCGCGCCGAGGCTGCCATCGGCGGTGGCCATCAGGCGGTTGAGGTCTTCGATCATGCGGCGGAAATCGTGACGGTAGGCCGTGGCATCGCCACGCACGCTGAAATCGCCGGCCGCAGCCGCCGACGCCAGGCGCTGGATGTCCTGGTTGATTGCATGCAGGCTGGCCTTGGCGGCATCCATCGATTCATGCAGGATCGCGCGGCTGCCCGGCAGGCGCCGTGCGTCGCGGCTCAGGTCACCCTGCGCGTACTGGTTCAACACGTCGATGGCATCGACGATTGCATCCAGATGCTCGAACACCATCGTGTTCATGCCTTGCGCCAGTTCGCCGTAGACACCAGGGAAATCCACCGGCATGCGGTGGCTGATGTCCTCGCCGGCATGCTTGCCGATCATCAGCTGGGTCTGCTGCGAGAAGCGCTGCAGCAGGCCGATCATGCCGTCGGTGGCGCGCAGCATCTGGCCCACTTCATCGGGACTGTCGTCCTGGTGGCGGACGCTGAGGTCGCCACGGGTGACCGCATTGATCGACGCCTGCACCTGGGCCAGCGGGCGGGTCAGGCTGCGCGAGATCAGCCACGCCGCGATGATGCCCAGGCCCAGGCTGAGGACGCCGAACAGGCTGAGCAGCCCGGTGGTGCGTGCGGCCAAGGCCTGCATTTCCGTGGCGGCTTCTTCCACCAACTTCTGCTGCAGATCGGCGAACTCCGCAAGGGCAGCGTTCCAGTCGGCGGCGGCAGGGCCGGCGCGGGTCAACAGCACGGTGCTGGCAGCGTCGAAGTCGCCGGCCTGCATCGCTGCATCCAGGTCGCGGTTGAGTGCGACGGTGGCCTGCTGCTTCTGTGCGACCTTGATGCGCATGGTTTCGGCCAGCGGGCTGGTGGCCGGGCGTTCGGTGAAGTGGGCCCAGATCTGGTCATATCGCGCGGACATCGCGTGCGCCTTCGCAAGATCTGCTTCCAGGCCCTGGCCGCGCTTGATCAGCATGTCGCGGCGCAGGAGCAGCAGCTCCTTGTTGATGATGAGCATGTCGTACAGCTCGCCCATGCGGGTCACGCGCACGTTCACCGCGTTGTCGAACTGTTGGCGCTGCTGATGGTTGCTGTGCAGGGCGATCGCAAGAATGGTGGCGATCAGAAGGAGCAGGATGGAAAAACCCGCAGTGAGGCGGGTGCCAACCTTGAAGCAGCGCAGCGTGTTCATTTTGTGAAATCCGGTAGTCGTTGTAGGCCCGACTGCCGGGCGTGTCTGCACAGGAGGAAGTCCCGGCAAGCAGTACAACGGTAGCGGCGGCGCAGCCTGAAGCTTTAGCGCCGCGGTTTGGATTTTTTTGGAAGCGCCTGCGGATCAGGCAATGCAGAGCACGAACACCGCCGACAGCGCGAGCATCAGCACGAACACGCGCCGGCTCAGGGCCAGGCACGCAAGGCCTGCCGTCAATGCCCAGGCGCCCAGCAGGACGCAGGCCAGCAGCCACAGGCCCATGCCCATCAGCGAGCCGGACACCACGCCGGACATCGCCAGTGCTTTGAACAGGCCAATGCCCAGTACGCTGCCGAGCATCCCCGCCTGCAGGGCGATGGCATCATGACGGGCAGGGGCAGGGCGGTGATGCATGGGCTGCACTGTGCAGCAAGCCACATCCACGCGATGTGTTTTTAAAGGGGTCCGACCCCGGGCCCATCACTTACGCATGGTCATCCAGCGCATCGCCATCCCAGTCGGGCAGCGCGTCGTCAGCACCCAGAGCGTCGGGGTCCACCGGCTCCAGCAGCGTGTAGTCATCCCGTCGCGGGTCGCGGATACCTAGGCCCACATAGGCAGCCTCCAGCGCCGCGGTATGCGCGTGCCGTCGCAGCTGCGCCGGCGTGGTCAGCTCTCCCCTCAGCCATGCCGCTGCGACCGCGGGCTCCACAAAGACCGGCCCGTCGGTAGACAGCGGGGCCGGGATAGCCGGGTTGCCGTCAGTCAGGATCGAGAACGTGTCGCGCATGTCGCCGGCCTCGTCCTGCCAGTGCTCCCACAGGCCTGCTGCCAGCAACGCCAACCCATCCTGACGCTGGACGAACATCGGCCACGGTGGTCGTCGCTGCCGGTCCCATTTGAAATAGCCCGTCATCGGCACGATGCAGCGCCGCTTGCTCCACGCATCTGCAAAGATGCGGCTGCGCGGGGCGCGTTCCAGCCGGGAGGTCACCGTGGTGTAGGGCGTGGAAGGTTGCTTCGACCAGCGCGGCACCAGGCCCCACTGCATCTCCGCAACCACCGTCGTGGTCTTCGTATCGGCGGCGCCGGCCGCCCAGACCCAGGCGTGGCCGTCCTTGCCGATGTTGTAGCGCGCATCCGCCGTTGCCAGTGCTGCCGACACGTCGCCGGGCAGGGCAGGGGCAAAGCTGTCCACATCCACAAAGGCCTGCACGAAACGCCGCATGCCCGCTCCGTCGTCGGCTCAGCGTGGCGACTGGGCTTGCAACGCGTCGCGTCCGCGCGGGGTCAGGTCGATGTCACCGTCTTCTGCCTGCACGGCAAGGCCTGCGTTGACCGCCCAGGTGGCGGCGTCACTGTCCACCTGCCCCGCATCGGCAATGGCCTGCAGGATCTGGCGCTGTGGCCCGGTCAGGGACGTGTTAATGTTCATACGCCCAGCACGCGCGGCAGCTTCCAGTCCGCAACCCGTGCATTGCTTACCGCTTGGTGGCATCCGCAGTCATCACAGCGGAACAGGGTGCCGCCGGGCAGGTGCAGCAGGTTGCCTTCGGTGGACGAGGTCGTCGCCTCGCAGTGGTTGCAGGTCACCGTCAGCGAGGTGATGCGTTCGACCCCGCCGGCCATGTTGAAGACGGCCTCGAAGGCGCGAATGGCGAAATGACCGGTGTCCGACATGGGGAAAGGGGTGCCAAGGGAGAAGGTGTATTCATCGTCACACTTTCCCCTGTGATGACCCTGTCAGTCCGATGCGGTGGCGAGGTCAAATCCAGTCACGTGGCCACAGCCCCTGCCGGCGGCAAGGGCTGCGTGCAGGACCTCAGGCGGCCTTGCGGCGGCGGTCGACCAGCATCGACACGCCCCACAGCAGCAGGCCACCGATGGCGGTGGCGGCGCCGACATAACCGGTGGTGGCCGGGCTGAAGCCGGCGCTGATGGCCATGCCGCCCAGCCACGGGCCCAGCGCGTTGGCGGTATTGAACGCCGCGTGGTTGGAGGCGGCGGCCAGCGTCTGCGCCTCGCCGGCCACGTCCATCAGGCGGGTCTGCAGCACGGCGGCCAGCGCACCCATGGTGCCCACGGTGATGATCATCGGACCGATGGTCCACACCGACTGCGCGGCCAGCGGGTACAGCAGCAGCATCACGATGGACCACACCAGCACGACGGCGGCGGCGTTGAAGTGGAACTTGTCCACCAGCCAGCCGCCGGCGATGTTGCCGATGATCGCGCCGATGCCGAACACGCCCACGGCCAGCGGCATCCACGACTCGGCCACGCCGGTCACCTGCACCAGGGTCGGCGCGAGGTAGGTGAACACGCAGAACATGCCGGCAAAGCCGACCGCGCCGATGCCCAGCGCCAGCCACACCTGGGTGGTGTTGAACGCGCGCAGCTCACGCATCGGCGAGGTACGCACCTCGTCCGGGTCGGGCAGCAGGAAGCGGGCGATCATCACCACCGTGGCGATGGCCAGCACGCTGACCAGGGCGAAGGCGGTGCGCCAGCTCAGCTGCTGGCCCAGCCAAGTGGTCAACGGGTTGCCGATCAGGATCGCGATGGACAGGCCGAGCAGCACCCGTGACATCGCCTGGCCACGCTGGCCGGCCGGGCTGATGGCCGCGGCCACCAGCATCGCCACGCCGAAGTAAGCGCCATGCGGCAGGCCGGCGACGAAGCGCGCGATCAGCATGGTGCCGTAATTCGGGGCCAGGGCGCTGGTCAGGTTGCCCACCGCGTAGAAGCCCATCAGCGCCAGCAGCAGCTTGCGGCGCGGGAACGAGGCACCGATGAAGGCGAGGATCGGCGCACCGACTACCACGCCGATGGCGTAGGCACTGATCAGGTGGCCGACCTGGGTCTCGCTGATCGACAGGCCGCGGCTGATCTCCAGCATCAGGCCCATGCTGGCGAATTCACTGGTGCCGATGGCAAAGCCACCCAGCGACAGGGCAAGGATGATCCAGGTGCGCTGACGCGGCGTCAGCCGCGCGGCCAGGGGGGAATTAGGGCTCATGCGGGGGCGGGCAGGGCGGGGGAAGCCGCCCATTGTACTGCTGCACCGCAGCAGCGGCACCCGCGCAGGGGTAAATCAGTGTTCGATGGATGGAGCGGGCGGCCCGGGCAGGGAGGCAAGCTGGGCCAGCGCATGACGGTATTTCACGCGCAGGCGCTCGGCGGTGGTGGCGTCCAAGGCGGCCAGCCGGCCTTCATCGGCGTTGTCGGCGATACCGGCCAGCTTCACCTTCAGCGCCAGCGGGTCGGCGGCAATGCGCGCGTGAGTGGTCGGCGTCGGGTGTGCTGTTGCGGCTCAGCATCTGGACCGCGTGCCGTACTGCTGGCGGAAATGCCTGCACCTGCGCGGCAAATCCGGGGCAGTCCTCCACCATATCGTGCAGCCACGCCACCACCTCGGCATCGGCGTCGCCGCGGACGCGGGCGGCTACCCGGCCCACATGGCCGATGTAGGGCTGGCCGGCCTTGTCCATCTGCCCGGCGCGGGCTTCGGTGGCCAGTGCGCGGGCGCCTGCGATCCAATCCATGACAATCTCCGGTGCACGGATGTGTATTGTCGTCTGCGTCGCCTGCATGCCGCCACTACGGCAGGGGCGGCATCATCGCCTGACGCGGGCACGAGATGTGAACGCCATCACGGAGAAGCATGCATGCAGGAGTACACGCATCAACTCGAGCTGCGCGGCCGCTATCGGCTGGTAGCGGTGACCCACGCGCCGGTGTACGCTCCCGGCGATGTGATCGGTCACGCGGTCATCGTCGATGACGGGGAGCGTCTTACCGATCTGATGTCGCTGGCCGAAGCGCGCCGGTACCTGGAGGTGCTGGAGCGTGAAGAGGGCATCGAGCCCGGGCTGGAGAATGAAACCAACCTGCGGAAACGCGCGTCGCAACGACGCCGCCGCTAGGCCGTCGCGCCTCAGTGCGCATCATGGAGGATTCGGGTGTTGCCCAGTAATAAGTTCCTGACCATCGCCATCGCTACGGTGGTCGCCCTGCTGCTTGGTTTCGCGTTGTCCGGCTACCTGACGCTGTTGCTGCTTGGCCTGGACACCAAGCTGTTCACCTGGAATACCTACTACCAGTACTACAACGCACTGGGCCAGCCACAGGTCGCCCCGTTCGTGGGCAAGATCAGGTGGGCCGGCTACCTGGGCTTCGGCCTGCCGCTGCTGATCGTGCTGGTGGGCAGCCTGGTGTGGCTGCTGAAGAAGGAAAAGAAGTCGCTGCATGGCGACGCGCGCTTTGCCACCGGTGCCGACCTGGCCAAGCACGGCCTGTACAAGAAGACCGACCAGAGCATCGTGGTCGGCAGCCATGGCGGCAAGCTGGTGCGACTGGACGGCCAGCAGTTCGTGATCCTCGCCGCGCCGACCCGATCGGGCAAGGGCGTGGGCGTGGTCATCCCGAACCTGCTCGAGTACGGCGAGTCGCTGGTGGTGCTGGACATCAAGCAGGAGAACTTCGACCTGACCAGTGGTTGGCGCGCCAGCCAGGGGCAGGAGATCTACCTGTTCAATCCCTTCGCCGAAGACCGCCGCACGCACCGCTGGAACCCGCTCAGTTACGTCTCCGACGATCCGGCCTTCCGCATCTCGGACCTGATGAGCATCGGCGCCATGCTCTACCCCGATGGTGCCGAGGACCAGAAGTTCTGGGTCAGCCAGGCCCGCAATGCCTTCATTGCCTTCACCCTTTACCTGTTCGAGAACTGGGATGACGAGCGCGCCAGCGGCTTCCCCGGTGGCCAGGGCACGCCCACGCTGGGCGCGGTGTACCGCCTGTCCTCGGGCGATGGCACCGACCTCAAGAAGTTCCTGAAGAGCCTGTCCGAACGGCCGTTCCTGAGCAGCAATGCGCGCTCGGCGTTCGCCAACATGCTGTCCCAGGCCGATGAGACCTTCGCCTCGATCCTGGGCACCTTCAAGGAACCGCTGAACGCCTGGGTCAACCCGGTGCTGGACAAGGCCACCAGTACCAACGACTTCCTGCTCACCGACGTGCGCAGGAAGAAGATGACCATCTACATCGGCATCCAGCCCAACAAGCTGGCCGAGAGCCGCCTGATCATCAACCTGTTCTTCAGCCAGCTGATCAACCTCAACACCAAGGAACTGCCCAAGTCCAACCCGGACCTGAAGTACCAGTGCCTGTTGCTGATGGACGAGTTCACCTCGATCGGCAAGGTCGACATCATCGCCTCGGCGGTGTCCTACATGGCCGGCTACAACGTGCGCCTGCTGCCGATCATCCAGAGCATGTCGCAGCTGGACGCGACCTATGGCCGCGAGATCTCCCGCACCATCATCACCAACCACGCGCTGCAGATCCTTTACGCGCCGCGTGAGCAGCAGGATGCCAACGACTATTCGGACATGCTGGGCTACACCACCATCCGCAAGAAGAACGTCACCCACGCGCGTGAGAAGACCCACAGCTTCACCGAAGAGCGGCGTGCGCTGATGCTGCCTCAGGAACTGAAGGCGATGGGCCCGGACAAGGAAGTATTCCTCTACGAAGGCATCCCGCATCCGGTGAAATGCGACAAGATCCGCTACTACAAAGATAAATATTTCACGTCGCGTCTACTGCCAAAAGTGGAAGCTCCTGTTCTGAATTTGTGAGGAAGCCGCATCCGACTGGCCGAAAAACGCGGTCTCACAAATATAAATTTGTGAGACGCGTCAAGAAAGCGCCATACGTTCGTGCAATTCAGACTTGTCTGACATTGAATTGACGCGTGGTTGTGCCAGTCTATGCATGGCGCGGGGACCTTTTGGTTCAGCTCGCTTTCAGAAGTGGCCAGGAGTTTCAGCCATTGGAACAGGGATGGTTCCGAAGTTGGTGAGGGTGCGAGAGGACGGGTTGGTGTAACCGTTTTCAGCAACCTGGTTGGCGGTCTTCGGGCCGCCGGGGAGCCGTCGTGAAGCCGCGCGTACGCGTCGGGTTCCCGACGCGTGTCCGGTTGGCATAATGCCAAGCCGGAGCAGCCAGGGGACCAACATCGGGACTGCTTTTTCGTACGTCAAAGTGAAGCCCGTATGAATCAGGCGTTTATTGCAAAGTTGTCCATCGCCGCAGCAGCGGCGGTGATGGTGGCCGGATGTGCTACCAAGCCCGCACCCGATTTCGGCGGCCGGTGGAAGCCGGTCAACCGTTTCGCGGAAACCCCCACCGAGATTCCGCTGTATTCCAGCTACGTGTACCAGGCCTCGCCCATGGACGGCACGCTCAAGGGCATGCTCGACCGATGGGCCAAGGATTCCGGCCGCACGCTGGATTATCGCCTCAGCTCGGATTTCACCCTCTACGGAGCGGTGACGCGGATTGATACGACCAACGCGCAGCAGGCCGTGATCGATGTCACGTCGGCCTACTCGGCGCAAGGCGTTTCCGTGTCCATCGTCGGCAACCAGATCGTCGTGCAGAGCGCCGGATCGACGCCGACCGCGTCGGCCCAGGGCCCTGATCCGGACAGCGGCAGCTGAGTCATCCAGGAAACCATCGAACATGCTGCACCCCGCGCCTGGCGCAGGGGCGTTGCACCCATTGATGTTTCAGCAGTACGGAAGAATCCATGTTCCGCAAGAAGGATGCAGGCAACAGCCAGAAGGTCGAGCAGTCGGTCGCCAAGGCGGTCAGCTACGAGATCACCGTGGCCGACATGGCACGCCGCAGCGAGCGGCGCGCGTGGTGGGTGGCTACCGCATCGTTGCTGATGTCGCTGGCCTTGGCCGGTGGCTACTACTACATGCTGCCGCTGAAGGAGAAAGTGCCGTTCCTGGTGATGGCTGACGCCTACACCGGCACCGCCACCGTGGCGCGCCTGCGCGGCACGTTCCAGGGCGAGACGATCACCACCAACGAAGCGGTCAACCGCAGCAACGTGGCCCAGTACGTGCTGGCGCGTGAGTCCTACGACTCCGCTGTGATGGGCCTGCGCGACTGGGAGCTGGTCTTCGTGATGTCCACCGATGCGGTGGGCGCGAGCATGAAGCAGCGTTACGCGGGCAACAATCCGCAGAACCCGTTCGTGATGTATGGGCGCGGCAAGGCCATCCGCGTGAAGATCCTCAGCATCACGCCGCTGGCCGCCCAGGCCAACGGCAGCTTCCGCGGTGCATCCGTGCGCATCCAGCGCAGCCTGCTGGACAAGCGTACCGGTGTCTCGACCTACCTGGACAACCAGCTGGTCACGATGCGCTTCGAGTACAACCAGAACCTGGCGTTGTCCGAACAGGATCGCGTGCTCAACCCGCTGGCCTTCCAGGTCACCGAGTACCGCGTCGACAACGACTACGCCCGCGGCGTGCCGGTGCCCGACGAGGGCGCGATGCAGCAGCAGGCGGACGCAGCGCAGCAGGCGCAGCAGGCTGCAGCACAGGCACAGGGCATGTATGACCCGAACGGCCCGGCCGCGGCGCCGATGGTCGATCCGGCCACGGGCCAGCCGATGCAGGGCCAGCCGATGCAGCGCCAGCCTGTGCAGGGGCAACCCATGCAGCAGGGCCAGCCCATCCAGGGCCAGCCGATGCAGCAGGCGCAGCCGATGCAGGGACAGCCGCAGAGCACGCAGCCCCCGCAGGCGCAACCGATGCGGGGTGGGTAATGAACCGCGCACAGAACCAATCCACCGGAAATGCTGATGGAGCAAGCAACCGATGAGTAGTCGAAAAGTCAGGGGGAGCGCATTGGCGCTGCTGTCGTTGCTGTCGCTGGTGTTTTCCACCGCGGCGATGGCGCAGGCAGTGGACCGATACGAGTATGAGAAGGACCGGATCTACCCGGTTCGTACCGGCCTGGGTCTGACCACCCAGATCGAGCTGAGTCCGAACGAGAAGATCCTCGACTACAGCACCGGCTTCAGCAGTGGCTGGGAACTGACCCGTCGCGAGAACGTCTTCTACCTCAAGCCGAAGAACGTCGACGTCGACACCAACATGATGGTGCGCACCGAGACCCATTCCTACATCTTCGAACTGAAGGTGGTGGCGACCGACTGGCGCCAGCTGGAACAGGCCCGCCGTGCCGGCGTGCAGTACAAGATCGAGTTCGTCTACCCGAACGAGACCGTGTTCGGCGTGGCCCAGGAAGCGGTGGAAGAAGAAGCCAAGCCGCTGCTGAGCACCGAACTGGCCAAGGATCGCCAGTACAACTTCAACTACTCCTATTCGACCAGCAAGGCGAAGAAGATGGGGTGGCTGATTCCGGTGCACGCCTACGACGACGGGCGTTTCACCTACCTCAAGCTGCCGAATTCGCCGGAGTACAAGACCGGCATTTTCCCGGCAGTCTTCGGGCGTGAGAAGGAATACGGTGAGGACTTCGTGGTCAACACCACCGTTGAAGGCAACACGCTGATCGTGCACGGGACGTACCCGTACCTGGTCATCCGCCACGGCGACTTCGTCGTCGGCCTGCGAAGGAACGTGAAGAAATGAGCCAGCAGAACACTCCGGGCAACGACCCGAATCAATCTCCGTACGGGCAGGACCCGGCGGGCCAGGAGACGTCGTCCAACCCGTATTACGGCACTGCCCGGACCCAGGACGCGCCCGATCTGGACGCCGCTGCCCCGCAGCTGCGCTCGGCTGAAGAGCAGCGCCTGAACCGCAAGGCGCTGCTGTTCCTGGGCGGCATTTTGGTGCTGGTGCTGGCGATGGGCTTCCTGCTGATCCGTCAGGGCAACGACGATAAGTCCGAGATCGATCCGGTGCCGCAGGTTGCGCGTTCCAGTACGCCGACGCTGCCGACTGACGTCGCTCCTGATCCGCAACCGGCCATGCCGCCTCCGCAGCCCATCCCGCCGCTGCCGCTCGCCCCTGCCGTTGAACCGGACCGGGGCTCGATGATGGGCGGACGTGAACCCGTGGATCGTGGCCCGACCCTGGCCGAGCGCCGGATGGGCGCGCAGCCAGGCTTCGTCGGCAACGGCGACGGAACGACCGCGGGTAGTGGCCTGAGCAGCACGCAGGACGAATACACCCGGATGATGATCCAGCAGATGGGCGCGCAGAACGGCCAGCCGCCGCAGGATACGCGTTCCCGTCGCGGCCCGGATGTCGAGGATGTGTCGAGTGCGAGTTTCATCCAGAGCCCGGATGCGTTGCTGGTCCGCGGCACCTACCTCCGCTGCGTGCTCGAAACCCGCATCATTACCGATCTGTCGGGCTATACCTCCTGTCTGCTGACCGAACCTGTCTATTCCATCAACGGCCGCAGCCTGCTGCTGCCGAAGGGCTCGAAGATCTACGGTGCCTACGCAGGTGGTGCGAAGGGCAAGCGTGTGGAAGTGGTTTGGGACCGCATCACGACGCCTAATGGCATCGACGTTGCGATGTCTAGCCCGGGCGTCGATCAACTCGGCGGCGCCGGTCACCCTGGCCAGTACAGCGCGCACTGGGGCAGTCGCATCGCCTCGGCGTTGATGATCAGCCTTATCGCCGATGCATTCAAATACGCCGCCGCCGAACATGGTCCTGAGAGCACGACGATTTCCAGCAATGGCTTTGCCGTGCAGTCGCCTTATGAAAGCGCCACCGCCCGCACCATGGAGCGCTTGGCCAATGACGCGCTGAGCAGCAACAACCGTCCGCCGACGGTCACCATCAACCAGGGCACCATCGTGAACGTCTACGTCGCAAAGGACGTTGACTTCACCAACGTGCTCAATCCGCGCCGGTAACCGATAGAACGACCATGGACGCCGAAGTGTCACCCCTCGCGCTTGTCTCCAGCGATTTCCTGCGCTATCAGTACGAAGTGCTGGGCATTGCCGAGTACATGACCTCGCCTGAAGTGACGGAAATCTGCATCAACCGTCCGGGCGAGCTGTACCTGGAGACGCGGGCGGGGTGGCAGCGTGTGGATGTGCCGGGCCTGACATTCGAGCGGGCCCGGCAGTTCTGCACAGCGGTCGTCAACGAGAGCAACACTGGCCAGCGCATCACCGATGCCGACCCGGTCGTGTCGCTGACCTTCCCGACCGGGCAGCGTGCCCAGTTCGTGATCCCGCCGGCCTGTGACGCAGGCAAGGTGTCGATCACCATCCGCCTTCCGTCCAAGCACACCAAGTCGCTCACCCAGTACCACGAGGACGGCTTCTTCGCCCAGATCCTCGAGCAGGATGGCAGCCTGAGCGAGCAGGATCGCGAGCTGCTGGAGCTGCGGCACACCCGCGAGTACGCCGAGTTCTTCCGGCGCGCGGTGATGTACCGCAAGAACATCGTCGTGTCCGGCGCGACCGGCAGTGGCAAGACCACCTTCATGAAGGCCTTGGTCAACCACATTCCGGACAGCGAGCGGCTGGTCACCATCGAGGATGCGCGCGAGCTGTTCCTGACCCAGCCCAACGTGGTGCACCTGCTGTATTCCAAGGGTGGACAGAGCGCGAGCAACGTCACCGCCAAGAGCTGCATGGAAGCCTGCCTGCGCATGAAGCCCGAGCGCATCATCCTGGCCGAGCTGCGCGGCGATGAGGCCTTCTACTTCATCCGTAACTGCGCGTCCGGTCATCCCGGTTCGATCACCAGCTGCCACGCCGGCAGCCCGGAGCAGACCTGGGACCAGCTGGCGCTGATGGTCAAGGCGTCCACCGAAGGCTCCGGCCTGGAATTCAACGTCATCAAGCGTCTGCTGATGATGACCATCGACATCGTTGTGCATATCAAGGCGCATGCCGGCGCGCGCTACATCACCGGCATCGACTTCAATCCTGGGCGTGCCCAGGGGCAGGAGGGCTGAACCATGCTCCCAGGTCTGGAAATGATGGCGTGCCCGGAAATGGCCGTCTCCATGGACGTGATGCAGCACGTCATCAATGTCGAATCCTCGCGCAATCCCTATGCCATCGGCGTGGTGGGCGGCGCCCTGGTGCGGCAGCCCAAGGCGCTGGATGAAGCGCTGGCGACGGTGCGCATGCTGGAAGAGAAGGGCTACAACTTCTCTGTCGGCCTGGCCCAGGTCAACCGCTACAACCTCGGCAAGTACGGCCTGGATTCCTACGAAAAGGCCTTCCAGCAGTGCGCCAACCTGCAGGCCGGTTCACGCATCCTGGCCGAGTGCTACAAGCGCTCGGGGCAGGACTGGGGCAAGTCCTTCAGCTGCTACTACTCGGGCAATTTCGAGACCGGCTTCCGCCACGGTTACGTGCAGAAGATCTATGACTCGATGCGACGTGGGCAGCAGCTGGCCAGCAATGGCGTGGCCCCCATCGACGTGGTCAACCGCGGCGAGCGCCGCGTGGTCAAGGTTGAACACCACCCGCAGAGCGTGTCGCCGATGGAAGCGCGGATCGTGGCGCAGAACACGGCGCCGGTCTATGTGCCCAGCAATGACCCCGCGCGTGCCTACACCGTCTATCCCTCGACCGGCGCGATGGCGCGCGGAAGTCTGCTCAACATTGCAGACCAGGCATTGTCGCGGGTCGTCCTGGGTTCCGTGGATCGCGCGATGCAGCCGCAGGCGCAGGCGCCCCAGGGCTATCCGCAGCCGCTGCCGCAGCAAATGCCGCAGACCGCAGCGCAGCAGCCCTCCCTGGCCATGCCGCAGCAGTTGCCGGGGGCAGTTTCCGGCGGCAGCGATGCCCCGGTGATGCTCCGTCCGTGGAATGAACGCAATCAGCCGGTTGCGGCACCTGGCAATGTTTACAACGCACCGGCGACGGCACCTGCCGCGCCGGTTCAGCAGATTCCCGCAGGGGATGCGGCCTTCGTGTTCTGACGAAGTCGTGGTGCGACCGGTCCCCCGGCCGGTCGATTCAGTTGTGTTAGTCCATCAACAAGGAAATCCATCCATGAAGCAGTTCAATCTCGACGTCGTACAGGCCCAGCGCACGCTGAAGACCATGCTCATGGCCGTCGCATTTGCCGGTGTGCTTTTCGCCCCCCAGGCCTTCGCGGGCACGGACTACGGCGGCACCGATGAGCGCGTCTGCGGCTTCTTCTCCAACGTCAACGGCCTGCTCAACATGGCCTCCATCGCCGTGGTGACCATCGCCGTGGTCTTCGCCGGCTACCAGATCGCCTTCGCCCACAAGCGCATCGGCGACGTAGCCCCGATCCTGATCGGTGGCGTGCTGATCGGCGCGGCTGGCCAGATCGCCCGCATGCTGCTGGGCAAGGACGCCGGTTCGTGCGAAAGCGTGGGTGGCGGTGTCACCATGACGATCGAAGCCCTGAAGCACGTCGGCCAGATCTACGGTGCATAAGAACGTCGTGTTTCGCGGCTGCACCCGCCCTGCCATGTTTCTGGGCGTGCCTTACCTGCCATTTTTCATAGTGGCCGGTGGACTGCTCCTGCTCAGCATGTATACGAATTTCTGGTTCCTGCTGACTATCCCCGTCGCCATTTTCATCATGCGGCAGATGGCCAAGCGTGACGAGATGATCTTCCGGCTGCTGGGATTGCGCCTGATGATCAAGCTCAGGGTTCGAAACGTGCGTGAGAATGATGGCATGTGGGTGTTCAACCCGAATCACTACCGCGACAAGCCAGCCCGCAAGGATTGAGGGGCGGTAAGGGCCGACGGGCGTCCAGCGCCCGTCGGCTCCTGACGAGAATTCCTTCGCAGTACCTCTTTGGAAGCAGTCGTATGTTCAGCCCAGACACCTCCATCAGCGAGTTCATTCCCCTGTCGTCGCATGTAGCCCCGAACGTGGTGAAGACCACGGGCGGCGATTACCTGTTGACGTGGCATCTGGAAGGGCTGCCGTTTGTCGGTCGCGAGGAGTGGGAGCTGGAGCACCGGCACAATACGTTCAACCGGCTGCTGCAGACCCTGCGCGCGCCGGATTTCGTCAACGTGGCCTTCTGGGTGCACGACATCCGCCGTCGCCGCACGCTGAAGGGAAAGAGTACGTTCAAGCAGCGCTTCAACCAGGACGTCTCCGACCAGTACATGGGCATGCTGTCCTCGCAGCGCATCATGCAGAACGAGCTGTACCTGACGATGATCTATCGTCCGGTCGTGGCCGGTAAGCGCTTCGTCGAGAAATCGGCCAATGTCGACAAGCTGCGTGCAGAGCAGGAACAGGCCGTCGAAAAGCTGCTGGAGCTGGCCGGCAACGTCGAGGCTGTCATTCGCGATTACGCGCCGTATCGCATGGGCATGTACGAAGCAAAAAACGGTGTGGTCTTCTCCGAAACGCTGGAGCTGTTCGGCTACCTGATCAACCGCATCGATGAGCCGGTTCCGGTGCTGTCCGCCCCGGTGAAGGACTACCTGCCGGTCAGCCGGCACATGTTCTCGGCCAAGACCGGTGACTTCGTCATCAACACCCCCAATGGCGCCAACCATTTCGGCGCAATCCTGAATATCAAGGAGTATGCCGAGGGTACGTACCCGGGCATCCTCAATGGGCTGAAGTACCTGGACTACGAGTACGTCATCACACACTCTTTCAGCCCTATGGGTCGCCAGGACGCACTGAAGGTGCTGGACCGCACCAAGGGCATGATGATCTCCTCGGGCGACAAGGCCGTCAGCCAGATCGTTGAACTCGACCAGGCCATGGACCAGCTGTCTTCAGGCAACTTCGTGCTGGGCGAGTACCACTTCATCATGACCGTGTATGGCGACAGCCAGGCCAAGCTGTCCCAGAACGTGGCCACCACGCGCGCCGAGCTGTCCAATGCCGGCTTCGTGTCGACCAAGGAAGACTTGGCTGTCACGTCCTCGTTCTATTCGCAGCTGCCGGGTAACTGGCGCTACCGCACGCGTCTGGCCAATGTCAGCTCACTGAATTTCCTCGGCCTGTCGCCGCTGCACAACTTCGCCACCGGCAAACAGCACAACAATCCGTGGGGCGACTGCGTCACCACGCTGCAGACCACCAACGGGCAGCCGTACTACTTCAACTTCCACGCCACCCATCCGTCGGAAAATTCGCTGGGTGAGAAGGCCATCGCCAACACCATGGTGATCGGTAAGTCGGGTACCGGTAAAACCGCGCTGATCAACTTCCTGCTCAGCCAGGTACAGAAGTACGAGCCGTCGCCGACCATCTTCTTCTTCGACAAGGACCGCGGTGCGGAGATCTTCGTGCGCGCCTGCGGCGGCAACTACCTGGCCCTGGAAAACGGCGCGCCGACCGGCTTCAATCCGTTCCAGTGCGAGAACAACGAAGGCAACGTGCAGTTCCTGGCCGACCTCATCAAGGTGCTGGCCGGCAAGCGGGAGTACAGCGCCCGTGAGGAAGAGGATATCTACCGCGCGGTGGAGAGCATGCTCGACACACCGATGCACCTGCGCAGCATGACCAACTTCCAGAAGAGCCTGCCCAACATGGGCGACGATGGGCTTTACGCGCGCATGCGCCGCTGGACATCGGGCAATTCGCTGGGCTGGGTGTTCGACAACCCCGTCGATACGGTGGACCTGAGCAAGGCCAACATCATCGGCTTCGATTACACCGACATCATCGACAATCCCGAAGTGCGCGTGCCGGTCATCAATTACCTGCTGCACCGCCTGGAGTCGCTTATTGACGGTCGTCCACTGATCTACGTGATGGACGAATTCTGGAAAATCCTGGATGGCGAAGGTGGCCTGAAGGAGTTCGCCAAGAACAAGCAGAAGACCATCCGTAAACAAAACGGCCTGGGCATCTTCGCCACGCAGAGCCCGGAAGATGCGCTGAAGAGCGACATCTCTGCGGCTCTGATCGAACAGACCGCCACGCTGATCCTGCTGCCGAATCCGAATGCCAGCAAGAGCGACTACATGGATGGCCTCAAGCTGACCGAGGCGGAGTTCCGGGTGGTCACCGCACTGGACGAGCGCTCGCGCTGCTTCCTGGTCAAGCAGGGTCATGCATCCAGCGTCTGCCAGCTCAACCTGCGCGGCATGGACGATATCCTGTCGGTGATCTCGGCATCCACCGACAACATCGATGTAATGCACCGTGTGCTGCAGACCGCAGCCGTCCGTGCCCGTGTGACTGTGGATGAATTGACGCCCGAACAGTGGCTGGAAGAGTTCTACAAGCAGCGGAAGGGTTCGCGCTCGACCCCCAACAAGGAAGAGGCCGCCTGAGGCATTGCGCTTCAGGGACGCTTATGCATCGAGTATGGAGAAGAGAATGAAAATGGCAATGAACTTGGCAGTCGGAACCACGGTTCGATCCCGTAGCCTGATCAAGCCGCGGTTCGCGGCGTTGGCCGTGGGCTTGGCGCTTGCATTCGGCGCAGGTGCGCCGAACACCGCAGTGGCCAGCGGTGTTCCTGTCTTTGACGGCGCTGGCTGGTTCGAGACAATGATGGGGCGCCTGCAGACGATGTACGAGTACGTCAAGGACAATACGCGTTGGCTGGCAGTGCTGAAGGATGTCTCGGACGCAGTCATTCAGGCATACGGAATTTTCAAGTCATTTGGCCTGCCGCCGGGTGCCATCTTGACGCCTGTGCCGGATACTTATCTCGTCAACGAGTCATGCGGATCGCCAAATGATCTGTCAGTCGATTCCCTCCTCGGCTACTTCGTGTTCAACAGCAAAGGGGATTGGAAGGCTCAGCAGCGTCAGATCTGCGTGAACATCCGTATGATGCAGAATCGAAAGTACAATGATTCAGTCGCATTCATTACCCAAACGATCCCGCAGATGGATCAGTTGATGGAAGCAATCAACAAACTGCGAAAGGTGAGTAACCTGAGCGGAAACGTTGCGGCGGTTGATAGCGACTCGCTTCGGACGGCAAATGAACTTGCGGTCCAGGCGCAATCATGGCAGGCGCGAATGAAAGCCTACGATGCATACATTGAGGTTATGGAAGCGAACCAGCGTGTGGTAGCTGAGGCTGCGCTGAAAGGTGAGCCCGGCGGGAAGAAGCTGGCGAGTGACCTTGTCAAGACGGTATCGCTCAAGGCGGCTCTCAGTATTAAGTAGCACAGTTTGAGCGTCTGGCTTTGTCAGCTCACGATGACGCAGTTGACGGTCTTGGCGAAGTGGGACCACCAAGGGATTGTGGAAATGTCGATTTTTTCGATTGCCAATTTTGATTTTTCAAGTGGGTTGAATGATCTCCTGAGCTACGCGGTTCGCGTCCAGTCGATCGGCGACTTCGTGTTCTTTCGGTTGATCCTCGATTACCTCCACGACAGGATCAACGACTTTGGCTTGGACATGATGAAGAACATGATGAAGTGGGTTGGGGGCATCGCGCTCACGCTCATGACAATGTGGGTGTTCATACAAGGCTATCGAATTGTCACAGGGCGAAGCCGCGATTCGATGATGGTGCTTGTAACCAGCATGGCTCGCGCAGCGCTCATTGTCAGTGTCGCTACAAGCTTTGCAATGTTTGGTACTAATCTTCAGAAGTTCCTTACAAATGATGTAAAAGGTGTGATCACGACTACGGTCACCGGGAAGAACGAGAAGCCTGAGGATCAGATTGACCGGAGCCTTGCGTGGATGCAGGTTGCGCTTTCAAGCGTAGATGCCATTCGGGTTTTGGATGATCCCGGACTCCAGGCGGACAAGACCCGCGCGCAGTGGTTTATCGGTCTGGGAACTGGCGGTCCCGCGGTGACGGCAGGCGCTATGCTCCTGCTCTACGAGGTTGCCATGGCTCTGTTCATCGGCTTTGGTCCGCTGTTTATCCTTTGCCTGCTCTTCGAGCAGACCAAGCAGTTTTTCCAGAAGTGGCTGTTCTACGGCATAGGTACGATGTTCTCAATGGCCGTGCTGGCTGCGATGGTATCCATTGCGCTGGATATGGTAATCCGGGTCTCTGCTTCGTTCTGGACCACCGCGCTGGTCAACAAATACCTGCTGGGCTTGTCGAACGACGGCATGACAAGTCAAGCCATGCAGCAGGGCGGAATGGGCTTGATACTGACTACTCTCATTCTGACTGCTCCACCAATGGCCGCGATGTTCTTCCAGGGAACCCTCGGTAGCTTCATGGCATACTCGCAGATAGGTGGTGGTGCAGCTGGCGTCCCGAGTGCTGACGGTCGCCCGCCAGGAACTTACACTCCTCCTGGACCATCGAAGGCTGGGGGGCAGGGTCATGAAGGTTCGACAGGCGCTTCTCCTAACGTAGTGGTTACTACGCCGTCGCAACCACTCACACCTCAAGAAACGGGTCTTCGTGGGCTGAACCGTTAACTGCGTGATATTCCACATCTTCAAAGCCGTGCTCATGCCATGACCAAACCGACCATGTTTCTGCTTCTTTTTTGCCTCTTGTGTGCAGGGGAAGCCTATGCGGAAGGAAGTTGTCCGCCGGGACAGTATCCGATTGGCGGCCAGGGCGTGCAGGGTTGCGCCCCCATCCCGGGTGGTGGTGGTGAGCAGGGGGGGCTGGCACCGAACGGCAGATGGATCAAAACATGGGGTGCTATCTCCTACTCTGAGAAAGTTGGGACAGTTGGGGCAGTCGTTGGAATGCTGACCAAATCTGACGCGGCCAAAGAGGCTCAAGATCGCTGCGCTTCTCAAGGCGCCAGTGACTGCAGGGTGCTGATGACCTATAAAAACCAGTGTGCCGCTTACGCCTATGGCAAGCGAAGTGGCATGGATGGGGTCGTTTCCACGACGAGGGCCCGGTCCAAAGATGAGGCTGCTTCGTCTGCGCTTCAGCACTGTGTTGTTGATGGCGGCCAGGCATGCAAGGTCGTCTACACGGACTGTTCCGAGCCGCTTCTGCAGAAGTTCTAGTGTGGAGCTAGGTTCATTAGAGGGGAATGACCTCCCCTAAACTGCTGTGCTGACCTCATTTATGCAGGTTTTCTGCAGCGAAGTCCGGTAGGCGTTGGGAAATATGAGTAGGGTTCAGGGAGCGAGGAGGGCGCTGTGAGTTGTTCGAACTGCACGGGGCTTTCTTCCAGAAGAGTCTTCCCGTACTCGTCCGTCTTGTCCTCGATCGCCTTGACGATTGCGAGTTCGATCAAGATCATCGACGATCAGGGGCTGTAGGCTGACAAGGCCCGCTCCAAGTACCTCATTGGGCTGGGCACGGGAAGCCGGGTGGTTACCGCCTGTTCGATGCTGTTGTTCTACGAAGTGGCAATGGTCCTGGTCATCGGGTTCGGGCTGCGGTTGATCCTGTGTCTGCTGCTTGAGCAGACCAAGCAACTGTTCCAGAGGTGGTAGTTCTATGGAATAGGCACAATGTTCTTCACGGCTGTACTGGCGGCCATGGTGTCTATTGCCCTGGATATGGTCATTCGAGTATCCGCTTCCTTCTGGACCACTGCACTCGTCAACAAGTATCTATTGGGCCTCTCAAACAACGGCATGGGCGCTCAAGCAATGCAGCAAGGCGGCATGGGCCTCATTCTCACAACCTTGATCCTGACTGCGCCCCCCCAATGGCTGCGATGTTCTTCCAGGGAACACTGGGAGGCTTCATGGCATATTCGCAGATAGGCGGTGGCGCGAGTGCTTCGCCGAGCGCTGTTGGTCGTCCGCCGGGTAGGTCGGCACCGCCGCCGGCGGTATTGGAATCGTCCGGTACGCACACGACCTGTGGTCAACATTACGATATGGGGAAGGTCTTTGATGGCAGTGGCGGGCGTGGTTCTGCGATCCCCGGACAGCGCGGTGCAGCTACCTCGAACCAAGGAAACTAGGAACTGATCCGATGAAGCTTGGGAATCTCAAAAAAGCACTTTGTACGTCAATCCTGCTGTTTGGATCATTGTCTGTCAGCTCCGCATTTGCGGAGGGGCGATGCCCTCCAGGCCAGTACCCGATTGGCGATCAGGGTGTTGGTGGGTGTGCTCCCATCCCTGGTGCCGGGCAGGGTGCGCCGGCAGAGAATCCTGGGCATTGGGTGAAGACATGGGGCGCTGTCGCGAGCTCTCCTACCGGTGATGCTGGGTCAGCCACGGGGCATCAGGCCAAGGGATCCGCTGAGCGACAAGCGCTCGAGCGATGTGGCTTTGGCGGTGCCACAGATTGTCGGGTCGTCTTTACTTACTACAATCAATGCTATGCCGCAGTTGGTGCAGCACGTCCACACAATGGTGTGAAGTTCAGCACGGGCGCAACCAAACAGCAGGCGCAGGAGCGGGCAATCCAGGACTGTAAGGGCACCGGAAGCCAAGAGTGCACGGTGATTCATTCGGACTGCACCAAGGCATTCTTCCAAGAAGGTTGACTCTAGGCGCGTGCCCACCTGATGGGATCGACGCAACTGCTCTGGAGCTCAGAGTTGCTGTTGGGCGCCTAGCCCGGGAGCCTGCAGATGTTGCGTGACACAGGACAAATGAACTCAAGGAAGCGCTGGTTGGGATGAGCTCGTTCCGTTTGATCGGAAGTCCTTTGATATTCTTTGTATTGGTGTGCGCTGCTAGCGTCGAGCTAGCGGCGGCCGAGGGTCGTTGCCTCCTAGGGCAGTATCCGATTGGAGATCAGGGTGTGGGCGGCTGCGCGCCCATTCCCGGTACAGGTCAGTCGGCTAGTGACAGCACGCCAACGCGGAGGTGGGAGAAGCGATGGGGTGCCATCGCTTACCACGCGACTCAGGACCGCCAAGGGACGGCTGCAATTGGCGTGGCGGAGTCGAAGAGGACCGAGGCCGAAGCAAGAAGCGCCGCTCTTGAGGAATGCAGGAAACTTGGTGGTCTGTAATGCCAGGTTTTGCTTGCATATCACAACCAGTGCGCAGCGTTGGCGGGGCCCACCATCGAACAACTCAGCCTCTGGGGAGGGGTGCTGAGGGCAGCCGGCGCCGGCAGTCTTGAGAAAGCAAAAGCCAACGCACTGAGTGACTGTGAATCGGCGGAGGGCGGACAAACCTGCATTCTGGTGTGTTCGGCATGCGCTGTTCCCGAGTTTTTTGATAATTGATTCGGATGACCCGCAGGATTGTCAGCCCGTAATTGAAACCAGCGAGCCACTGATGACTGTAGGCGATCTTTCGAAGCGTTTCTGTCTGGCGCTCCTTCTGCTGGCAGGACTGCACATCCGTTCGGCGTTGGCGGAAGGGTGCTGCCCTCCGGGCCAATATCGGACTGGTGATCAAGGGGTAGGTGGCTGTGCTGCCATCCCCGGCGCCGGGGAGAGCGCATCGGAGGAAAATTCCGGGTATTGGGTCAAGACATGGGGAGCGGTTGCCAGCTCTCCTGACGGCGACGCGGGCTCTGCAACCGGCCATCGAGCCAAGGCTGCCGCCGAGCGGCAGGCCGTGTGGTCAGACGCTGGACCGAATCATACGTCTTTGTGTCGGGGCACGAGTGTGGGTGGAGCAATTCATTTTACTGTGGGTGTGTAGAAAATGAGTAGAACGGATTCTTTCAAGCACCAGTGGATCTTCATCTGGTGCTGATGGCTGGCGCGCTGCCCTTCGGTGCCCTGGCAGAAGGCAACTTCCCTTCCGGTATGTATCCGATAGGAGGCCAGGGTGTGCAGGGCTGTGCTCCCATTCCCGTCAGCAGCACTGGATCGGCCTACAACAACCGTCCCAACTGGGGGCAGACGGTCGCCGGCATGGTGATGGACTTCCGTGGCGACACCTTCATCAGCAACTCGATGCGATCACGCGGCAAGGCCAAGCGCGCGGCCATCAAGGAGTGCAAGGCGTTCGGCAAGGGAGAGTGCTCGCTGGTGACGCTGTTCGAAGCGCAGTGCGTGGCCGTCGCCCACGCGGGACTGGACAATGGGACGACCAGCGTCGTCGCAGCGATGTCAGAGCAGGGTGCGGTGATCGTTGCCCTGCAGCGGTGCGCAGGCAAGGCGGGCTGGAAGAAGGTGCCGCAGGATCAGTCTCGGATCGCCAAGAGTGCTTGCAGGGACGATCTCTACATCAAGTAGGCCTGCGTTCACGATGGGACGGTTTTTTTGTGATCAACCGCGCTTTTCATATCGCGCGCCCTTAGACGCATCGAACCTGCGCGCGGTAAGCTCTTGTGCGTCAGAAAAATGACGCGCCAGTACTGCCGACTGCAGGAGCTTTCCCGTCCATGAGGACTGTGCCCGCCCGCCCGACGGGTGACGCTTGCCAGCTTCCCCGATGCGCCACAGCCGGCGCTATGATCCGCCATGGCAGTCGACGCGGCGTTTTCGAAGGAGTGGCTGGGGATGGAGAAGGGGACTGGCGCGCACATGGACGATGCCCTGGCATTTGTTCCCTCCGGCGCGAACCTGCTGGAAGCCGTGCGCGGCGAGCGCAATGGCGAGGGCGTCGAGTACCAGTTGCTGGTGATCGACCAACCGTCTCCGGAAGGGCTGTCGCCCGGCCAGCACGGCCCCAACCGGGTGCTGCTGTTGCTGCGCGGTGATGGTGGTGGCCGCTGGCAGCTGGCCGCGCGCAACGACACGCTGGTGCCGTGTTCGACCCGCGGTGGCCTGGCGGGGGATCCTTTTGCGTATGCAATGGTAGAGGAAGACACGTTCAGCGTGATCACCAACGGTGGCAGCCGCCAACGCTGGAGCAGTACCTACACCTTCCGCTTTGCCCCGGCGGAGAGTGCGTGCTGGGTCGATGCGGTGCGCCGCAAGGTCGTGGACATCGAGACCGAGGCGACCGACATCCGCGAATTCTCGGCAAAGGAACTGGGGCGCGTGCGGTTCGAGGACTTCGACCCGGCCACGGTCGCCGAGGTCTCGCTGCCATGAGCCAGGTTTCAACCGGCGGGACGGAATCCGCGCTGATGACGATCCAGGAGTTGCACCGTGTCGACGGATAGAGAGTCGCAGCTGCTGCGGCAGGCGACGGATGCCGGCATTGATTCCCCCCGCGAGCTGGCCAACTTCATGGCGCAGGCGGGGCACGAGTCGCGTGGCCTGAGCCGCCTCAACGAGAGCTTCAACTACACCCGGGCGACCTCGCAGATTCCGGTGGAAGCGGCGTGGCGCAGTGGTAATGACGCGCTGGAATCGGCGCGCCAGGAAGCACTGCGTGGACGTCCGAATGACCTGGCCGAGCTGATGTATGGCGGCCGCCTGGGCAACGATGCTCCGGGCGATGCCTTGAAGTACCACGGGCGCGGCTACCTGCCGCTGACCGGCAAGGACAATTACGAGCGCGCGGGCAAGGCGCTGGACCTGGATCTGGTGAACCAGCCGGAACTGGCCGCTCAGCCCGAACACGCCGCCCGCATCGCCGTGTGGCAATGGCAGACCCGTGTGCCGGAGCATGCGCGTGAGAACGTGCGTGAGGCGACGTATGCCATCAACGGTGCGATGAACGGCGTCGAGGATCGGCTGCGCCGCTTCGATGCGTGGCAGCAGAAGCTGACCCCGGACGTGATGCAGCGGCTGGCGCATGGCGACGTGGGCGAGCAGGCATCATTGGGCCAGGCGCCCGGTCAGCCTGGTGCTGCCGGTAACCGGCTGTTCGATGACGCGCGCACGCAGCTGCAGCAGCTGGGACCACGCAGTGGCCTGCAGTCGGACCGGGAACTGGACAATGCCGCCGGTGCGCTGGCTGTGAGCGCGCAGAAGGCCGGCCTGCAGCAGATCGATCACGTGGTGGCCGGCAACGATGGCCGCATGCTGTTTGCGGTACAGGGCACGATGGGCGACCCGGCGATGCTGCGTGCCTCGGTCGATCGCGCGCAGGCCGCGCAGCAGCCGTTGGAACAGAGCAGCCAGCAGCTGGCTGCCGCGCAGGACCGCGAGCAGGAACAAGCAGTCAGCCGTGAACAGGAGCAGCAGCGCTCCCGTTCGATGTGAGGCCGGCTTGGCCGCCCTATGTCGGCCGGGCAGACGTGCTCAGGCGTGCAGCGGGCGCGCGTGCTGCTGCGACTGCTCCAGCGCTACGTCCTGTGCCTGGCGCTGCTGAGCGGCCAGCTGCTCCACGCGCTGGCTGCTCTGCTCCAGCGGCGTGTTCATCCCCGCAGCGGTATCGACTGACACGCGCAGGTGACCCGGGTCACCGCCCTGGCCCTGCACCGCGAAGCTGCGCGACGCATCATTGCTCATCACCACCTCGTCGATGCGCTGGCCGCCGGCCGCGTGCATTTCTGCCGCCAACGAGCCAGCCAGGCGTTCGCTGCCGGCATCCGGTGTGCGGCCCACGCGCGCGTCCTGCGCGTGCACGCCGCGCAGTGCATCGGTGTACAGCGGGTTGCCGACATGGTCGGGGTGGGCCAGGCTGGCGCGACCTTCCTTTGCCGCGTCGCGCGCTTCGGGTTCGCCGGCCTGCAGCGGCCCGCGCGCAGTGTCGTACAGGTCGTAGAGGTTGCCGGTGATGCCACGCGCGCCGATGGTGATACCGCGGCGTATGCGGATGACATCGTCGCGGTACTCATTGATCATGTTCGCGTTCTGCCGCGCAAGCTTCTGGCTTTCCGGCTTGTTCAATACCGAATCGTTGCCGAGGAAGTTGTCCAGCTGGTGCGAGCTCAGCGAGGACGCCGCCGCGCCTACCGCGCTGTCGGGGATGAGCATGCGGAAGCGGCTGTTGCTGAAGCCCCAGTTGCCCAGCGTGTCGATCTCCTTTTCGGTGGCGTACATGCGCACCTGGCCGAAATGCTGGGAGGCTGAGCTCACCGGGTCGGCGGCCATGACGTGGTTGATCAGGTTGTCGCCGCCTTCGGGAACGCGGTACGTCAGGCTGACCGCGCCATAGGCGTTGAAGGTCTCGCCCTTGAGGTTGAAGTGGTGCGCGGAGACCTGCGCCAGGGTGCCGCCCAGCGAGTGGCCGGTGACGGTCACCTCCGGCGTGTGGCCGAGATCGCGGCCTTGCTTGTTGGCGTACTCGAGTGCGCGACGGGTCAGCTCCAGCGCGTCGTCGGCCTGCAGATTGCGGCGCATCACCACCATGCCGGCATCGGTGAGCAGGCCATCGCGCACGATCTGGTCGGTGCCGCGGTGCGCCACCACGATCTCGTCGGTGTCCACGCGCTGGTAGATCGTGCCCTGGTAACCGGTGAGGCGGTTGTTGACGTGCTCCAGCACACGGTACGGGTGGCCATTGAGCGGGACCGGTTGTTCCTGGCCGGGCGCGTGGCGGCCCACCCGTTCGTCGCGGTAGGCATCCCTGGAGAGTGCGGCGTAGTCCTGGCTGGCAAGGGTCACGGGCGCACCTCGTTGGCAGTCAACGAGGCGGAGAACAGCTGGTCGCGCAGCTCGGCGCGGAAGCGGCTGGGATCCTGCTGGCCGGTAGCGCCGTAGTCGGGCAGTTCGGCCACGCGGGGATAGTCGCCACGCAGGTAGTGCCGGGTCTCGGTCTGCCCCTGCACGAACGGCTCGGCGCCGAGGAAGGACAGGAAGCGTGTCTCGCCGTTGGCGCCGGTCGCCTTGAGCATCGCCCCGGCACCGCTGAACACCCAGTTGCAGACGCCGCGACCGTAGTAGTCCTCGTCGAGCATGCGGTCCAGGTAGACGGTGCCGCGGTATTCGTCATCGGCCACCTTGCGCAGGGTCACCGGTTCTTGGCTGGTGATGCGCGCAGCCACGCCGGTTTCCGGTTCGATGTAGCCGCACTGTTCCTCGTTGCTGACGTCGTACTGGGCAACGCCTTCGACGAAGGCGAAACCGCCCGGTGCGTTCTGCAGCTTCAGCACCAGTTCGTAGGCCCGGCTGGGCGACGGGTTGAGCTTGGCCAGGCCACGCCCTCCCTGGGCGACATCGGCGGCGGCGGGGCCGAGTTCCTGGGTCATGGCGATCTCCGTTCGGCAGGCAACCAGCATCAGCAGCAGTGTGCCCGGCAGCAGCAGGGTGCTGCGCCATCGGGCGCTGGAAGCGGTGGGTGGAAAGCAGGGATGACAGGTCATAAGGCGACCTGTCGAAGGACGTTCCTGGTCATGGCCGGTGCGACGGGAAAACACGATAGGTTTCCGTTCCTTGGCAGCAGGACGTCTCGATTATGGGACGGCTTCTTGACGATATTCCACCGTTTCTCCGGTGAATGTGCCGGGATATTGGCATTTTCCGTCGATGGATCAGCCGAATCGTGATGGGGTTGGTCAATTCACATTGGTGACTCAGGCCGCTGTGTGCCGCACGCGCGCATTGCAGGCATGCTTGTCACCACCCCTCACTCCGCGTTCGAACGTGCCATGACCTACGCCATCCGTGCTGAAACGCCGGCCGACATCGCGGCCATCCATGCGGTGACGGCGGCAGCCTTCAAGGACGCGGCGCACAGCAGCTACACCGAGCAGTACATCGTCGATGCACTGCGCGAGCGCGGCGAACTGGTGGTCTCGCAGGTGGCGGTGCGGGACGGGCAGGTGATGGGCCACGTGGCGGTGTCGCCGGTGGCGATCAGCGATGGCAGCGAGGGGTGGTTCGGCCTGGGGCCGATTTCAGTGGACCCGCCGCATCAGGGGCAGGGTGTCGGCGCTGTGCTGATGCAGGCTGCACTGGATGCATTGCAGGCCATCGGTGCGCGCGGCTGCGTGCTGCTGGGCGAGCCGGCCTATTACGGCCGCTTTGGCTTCCGCTGCGTGCCGGGTCTGGTGCTACCCGCGGTGCCAGCGGAGTATTTCCAGGCGCTGTTGCTGCAGGCGCCGATGCCGCGTGGCGAGGTCAGTTACTCGCCCGCGTTCGAGGCCGGCCCGCCCGGCTAGTACGCGGGCGGGCAAGCGGTGCTGCAGTCAGGGCGCGCGCCAGGGCGTGGGTTCCGGTTCCGGCGGCGGAATGCGGTCGCCGCCGATGTATTCCAGCAGGGTATTGGTGCGGCGCTGTTCGGCCAGCAGTTCGCCCAGCAGGCGGCGCACGCCGAAGATTGCGAATGGCACCAAGACCCAGATGATCGCGAGTGCCAGCGTCACCAGCGTTGCAAATACACTTCCACCCATGTCGTGTTGCTTCCTGCAGTGAAGGGGCATCGACACTAGCATGCCGGTGCGCCCACGCTGGCATCAGCCGCCGTGGCGCAGATGGATGAGCGGGTAGGGGCGGCCCTGCGAATCCACCTCTGAACGCCCGGTTTCGACAAAGCCCATGCGCAGGTAGAAGCCCAGCGCCTGCGCGTTCTGTGCGTTGACGTCGGTGGTCAGCGTGCTGTGCTGGGCCAGTGCGCGCTCGACCAGTTGCCGGCCGATGCCCTGGCCATGCACCTCCGGGTCGATGAACAGTGCTTCCATATGGCTGCCATCAAGCAGCATGAAGCCCTGCGGGCCATCCTCGACGTCGACGGCCAGCAGCAGCGGCGCCTGTGGCAGGAAGCCGACCACTTCGGCATCGATGGCGCGGCGATCCTCAGCGCTGAGGAAATCGTGGGTGGCATCCACGGCGCGGCGCCATAGATCGACAACAGCATCGCCGTCGGAGGCGCGCGAGGGACGGAGTGTGTTCATGGACGTGCTCAAGGTGCTGCGGAACGCCAGTCTAGCGGTGCAGGCCCCTGCGGGTCGGCGTTGGCCGAAGCGCGCTACACTGCCGCCGCGTGAACTGCCTGACGCCGAGAACCCTCATGACCGACACCCTGGGCGTGCCTGTGCACGACGCCGACGAACACTGGATGCGCCACGCGCTGGCCTTGGCCGAACGCGCGCAGCACGAGTTCGACGAGATTCCGGTGGGCGCGGTGCTGGTGGGCGCCGATGGCCAGCTGCTGGGCGAGGGCTGGAACCTCAACATCGCCTCGCACGATCCCAGCGCGCATGCCGAGATCGTGGCGATGCGCGAGGGGGGGAAGGCGCTGGCCAACCACCGGCTGATCGGCAGCACCCTGTACGTGACGCTGGAGCCGTGTGCGATGTGCGCCATGGCCATCGTGCACGCGCGGGTGGCACGGCTGGTCTACGGTGCCAGCGACCCCAAGACCGGCGCCTGCGGCAGCGTGTTCAACCTCTTGGGCGATGACCGCCACAACCACCGGGTGGAGATCCACGGCGGCGTGCTGGCCAAGGAGGCCAGCCTGCGCCTGACCAATTACTTCCGGGCCAAGCGTGGCAAGCCGCCGCTGCTGCTGCAAGACCATGCCGGCGAGGCCTGAGCAGCGAAAGGGTATGATGGGCGCCTCTTTCCTTTTCCGGTGGGCGTCCTGCCTGCCCAGCAACGAGGCGACACGATGGTGGAGAACGGCGCGGCCAACGAGCGACTGATCTGGATCGACCTGGAAATGACCGGGTTGGATACCGACAACGATTCGATCATCGAGATCGCCACCGTGGTCACCGATGCCCAGCTGAACGTGCTGGCCGAAGGCCCGGAATTCGCCATCCACCATTCGCTGGAAACGCTGGAAGCGATGGACGAGTGGAACCGCAACCAGCACCGTCGTTCCGGTCTGTGGCAGCGCGTGCTGGACAGCACCACCACCCTGGCCCAGGCCGAAGCGCAGACCGTGAACTTCCTGGCGGAGTGGATTCCGGCCGGCGTTTCGCCGATGAGCGGCAACTCGATCTGCCAGGACCGCCGCTTCCTGCACCGGCAGATGCCGCGCCTGGAAAAGTACTTCCACTACCGCAACCTGGACGTGTCCACGGTGAAGGAACTGGCCAAGCGCTGGGCGCCGACGGTGGCTGCCGGCCTGGCCAAGAACAGCAACCACACCGCGCTGAGCGACGTGCACGACTCGATTGCCGAGCTGCGCCACTACCGCCAGTTCATGGGCGCGCTGTCGGGCCTGCCGACCGCCTGATCGGCAGTGCCGGCCGCTGGCCGGCACCGCTGCGCCGAAGCGAAGCGCTTTGCCTCAGGGATACCAGTTCGGCCCGTAGGTTGGCGCACCGTCGTGCACGTCGAACGGTCGCGCGCACTCGAACTGAATGTTCCGGCAGCCATTGGGGCATGAGCGTTGCGCGACTTCCTGGGGCAGCTCCATTACATCGGTACCCAGCACGACTTCAAGCTGGCTGGTGTCCCTGTGGACCATCGCATAGGCGCACTGCTCGTTTGTCACCCTGGCGACGATCTCGCATTTCTGTCCGCTGCGCTTGTTGCAGGCTTTCAGTGCCTGCCTGTCGGATGCTCTTTCCTTGTGCTGGCGAACGCTCCAGCCCATCACCAGGCCATCTGGCGAGCGCGCATAGCTGATCCAGCGCGGAACCATCTTCACTGACTGGATGTAGGGGGGCGGCGCGTTGCTGCCGCCGCTGTCACCGGCGCCCGGGATCGGGGCGCACCCCAGGACACCATTGGCGCTGCCGATGGGGTACTGCCCCGGCGGGCAGCGGCCTTCAGCCTTGGCGTGTTGTGAAATGCCCAGCCCAGCCAGGAAGAGGGTACAGAGCAGCAGCAATCGTACGTGCATGGCGCGTCCTTGTGATGATTCATCCAGGCCGCTCGGCAGATGGGGCGGCTTTGGCGACCATAGCCCCGCGCCCACGTGACCACCACCAGACGTTCAACTGGCCGGCGCTATGATCGGCCCCATGAACGAGCCCATCCTGCTGCCCCGCGATATCGCCCACGATGCCCAGGACTGGGCCGACCTGCAGCGGGCGGTCGTCCTGCTGGAAGCGCCGACGATCACCGCGCGCATGGCCAATCTGGTCGGTACGCCGCTGGAGTTCGCGGTGAAGGCCCTGCCCAAGTCCATTTCCGGGCGCATCCATGGTGCGGTCGAGGCGGCACTGTCGAAATCCGCGCAGGCCGCGCTGTGGAGCATGGGCAATACGCCGGGCAAATCGGCCTCGACCCGCTGGCACAAGCTGGCGGCGGCCACGTCCGGTGCGGTGGGCGGTGCGTTCGGCTTCGCCGCGCTGTTCATCGAGCTGCCGGTGTCGACCACCATCATGATGCGCGCCGTGGCCGACGTAGCCCGCAGCGAGGGCTTCGACCTGGCCCACTTCAGCACCCGCCAGGCCTGTCTGGAGGTGTTCGCGCTGGGTGGCAACTCGCCGCGCGACGATGCCAGCGAAACTGGCTACTACCTGGCCCGTGGCTTCACCACCGATGTGATGCGCCACCTGTCTGCCGAGCTGGCCGGGCGCGTGGTGACCGGCCGCGACCTGACTCTGGGCGTGGCACCAAAGGAGGCCGGCAAGCTGCTGGCCAAGCTGGTGGAGAAAGTGGCCGCGCGCTTCGGCGTGGTGGTAACCGAGAAGTTCGCCGCGCAGGCGGTGCCGATCGTGGGTGCTGCGGCTGGCGCCACCCTCAATACGATGTTCACCGACTACTACCAGGACATGGCACGCGGTCATTTCATCGTGCGCCGGCTGGAGCTGAAGTACGGCGAGGATGTGGTGCGCACCTGCTATGACCGGGTGGCTCATGGTGCGTTGAAGATCGAGCCGACGCTGTAACCGGGGTCTGCAAACGGGGTCAGAGCCCTTACCTGCGGAAAGGGATCCGCCCCCCGCCTCCACCCTTGCCTCCACGGCACAACTGTTTTGCCCATCCGCGCCTGTTGCGGGCCACGCCTCATCCCCATTCTTGCGGGCAGTCCCGCCGCAAGAGAATGCGCCATGTTGTTCACCCCCCACACTCTGGGCCCGCTGTTGCTGCCCAACCGCATCGTGATGCCGCCGATGACCCGTTCGCGGGCAGCCGCCGGCAACGTCGCCACCGCACAGATGGCGGAGTACTACGCGCAGCGCGCCGGTGCCGGCCTGATCGTCAGCGAAGGCACCCAGATCAGCCCGCAGGGGCAGGGCTATGCCTGGACCCCGGGCATCCACAGCGAGGAACAGGTGCAGGGCTGGCGGCAAGTGACCGATGCGGTGCATGCGGCCGGTGGCCGCATCTACGCGCAGCTGTGGCACGTCGGTCGCGTCTCCCATGTCGCCCTGCAGCCCGATGGCGCGGCGCCGGTCTCGTCCTCGGCGCTGCTGGCCGAGGGGGTGAAGGTATTCGTCGACCCGACCGGCGCCGGCCCCGAGGCGGGCGTGGGCGAGATGATCCAGCACTCGATGCCGCGTGCGCTGGCCGAGAGCGAGATTCCGGGCATCATCGCCGACTACGCGCAGGCCACCCGCAATGCGCTGGCCGCAGGCTTTGATGGTGTGGAGCTGCACGGCGCCAATGGCTACCTGATCAACCAGTTCATCGATTCGCAGGCCAACCAGCGCACCGACGGCTACGGTGGCGCACTGCAGAACCGCCTGCGCTTCCTGCGCGAGGTGGTGCAGGCGGTGGTGGCCGTGGCCGGGGGCGAGCGCGTCGGCGTGCGCCTGGCGCCGCTGACCACGCTGCAGGGCGCGGTGGATGATACGCCGCAGGCGACCTACCTGGCCGCCGCGCACCTGCTGGGCGAGCTGGGCGTGGGCTACCTGCACATCGCCGAGGCCGACTGGGAGGATGCGCCGCTGATGCCGGTCGCGTTCAAACAGGCACTGCGCATGGTCTACCCGGGTACGCTGATCTACGCCGGCAAGTACACCGCCGAGCGTGCCGAGCGGGCGCTGGCCGGGGGCTGGGCGGACCTGATCGGTTTCGGTCGGCCGTTCATCGCCAATCCCGACCTGCCGGAGCGGCTGCGGGTGGGCGCGGAATTGAATGCGCCGGATCGCGCGACGTATTTCGGTGGCGGCGCCGCCGGGCTCATCGATTACCCGGCGTTGGAAGAGGCCGCGGAGGCCTGACGCCGATCGGTGGTGGATGCCGATCGCGCCGGGCCATGCCCGGTGAGCGCACCGCGCGGCATCAACGAACTCCGCCGGGCATGGCCCGGCGCTACCTCGACAATCAGGGCTTGTCGCGCACCAGCGCATCGGCCTCGACCACGCCGCCGTCCTTGCCATGCAGGTACAGGTGCATGTCCTGCTGCGGGTAGGGAATGTTGATGCCGGCGTTGTCGTAGCCCAGCTTGATCTGTTCCAGCAGGGTGACCTTGGTGCCGAACTGGTCGGCCGACTTCGTGAAGCAGCGGATGCCCAGCTTGATCGCGTGGTCGCCCAGTTCGTACACCACCACGTCCGGCTCGGGCGAGGGCAGCACGCGGCTGTCGGCCTTCATCAAGGCGATGGCGGTTTCGCGTGCCAGCTGGATGTTGTCTTCGTAGCCGATGCCGATCACCAGTTCGACGCGGCGGGTCGGCTCCGCGGTGAGGTTGATGATCGGCGCGGCGGTGATCAGCGTGTTGGGGATGGTGGTGTGCTGGTTGTCGGCGCCGGTGATGACGGTCTGGAAGATGCGCACTTCGCGCACGGTGCCGGTCTGCCCGGCCACGGTCACCACATCGCCTACGCGAAATGGACGCAGGGTCACCAGCATCACCCCGGAGGCAATGTTGGACAGCGAGTCCTTCAGGGCCAGGCCGACGGCCAGGCCGGCGGTGCCGAGCACGGCCAGCAGCGGGGTGATCTGCACGCCCAGCGTGCCGATGGCCAGCACCACCACGATCACCAGCGAGGCGGCATAGACCACGTTGCGCAGGAAGCTGCCCAGCATCGGGTCCATGCCCATGCGCGAGGTCGCGCGCGGCAGCGCATTGGACAGGCGTCGTGCCACCCACATGCCGACCAGCAGCACGACGATGGCCGCCAGCAACGGTACGCCGTAGGTTTCCAGCAGGCGTTCCCAGTCGAGCGAATGGAACCAGGACGTGGCGGCGGGGACGGGCGGGACGGCAGCGGCGGTCATGCGGGCTCCTTTGCAGCGATGGTCATGGCGTGTGCAGACGCCAGAAACAGGCACGCCCCGCAGAGGCGGGGCGTGCGTGCAGCTGCAGTATGGGCGGACGCCAATGAAAGCGACGTCAGCCCATCAACGGATTAACCGTTGGCCTTGTGCTTGGCCAGGCGCAGCCAGGTGTCGACCACGGTGTCCGGATTCAGCGACAGCGACTCGATGCCTTCCTGCATCAGCCACTCGGCCAGATCCGGGTGATCGGACGGGCCCTGGCCGCAGATGCCGACGTACTTGCCCTTGGCGCGCGCGGCCTTGATGGCCATCGACAGCAGCTTCTTCACCGCCGGGTTACGTTCGTCGAACAGGTGCGCGACGATGGACGAATCGCGATCCAGGCCCAGGGTCAGCTGGGTCAGGTCGTTGGAACCGATCGAGAAGCCGTCGAAGATCTCCAGGAACTCATCGGCGAGCAGTGCGTTGGACGGCACTTCGCACATCATGATGATCTTCAGGCCGTTCTCGCCCTGCTTCAGGCCATTCTGGGCCAGCACCTCAACGACCTTGCGACCTTCTTCCAGTGTGCGCACGAACGGGATCATGACCCACAGGTTGTCCAGGCCCATCTCATTGCGCACGCGCAGCACGGCCTTGCACTCCAGCGCGAAGGCGGCCGAGAAGCTCGGGTCGACGTAACGGCTGGCGCCGCGGAAGCCGATCATCGGGTTCTCTTCGTGCGGCTCGTAGCCGCTGCCGCCGATCAGGTTCGCGTACTCGTTGGACTTGAAGTCCGACAGGCGCACGATCACCGGATTCGGTGCGACCGAGGCAGTCAGGGTGGCGATGCCTTCGGCCAGACGGTCCACGTAGAAGCCGACCGGATCGGAATAACCGGCGATCTTCTCGTCGATCTTCTTCTTCGTCGCGGCGTCCTGACGGTCGTATTCCAGCAGCGCATTGGGGTGGATGCCGATGTGGCTGGCGATGATCATTTCCAGGCGGGCCAGGCCGATGCCGGCGTTCGGCAGCTGCCCGAAGTCGAAGGCACGTTCCGGGTTGGCCACGTTCATCATGATCTTCAACGGTGCCGGCGGCATGTTGCCCAGATCGGTGGTGGTGCGCTCGAAATCGAGCTTGCCTTCGTAGATGAAGCCGGTATCGCCTTCAGCGCAGCTGACGGTGACCTGCTGGCCATCTTCGATCACCTTGGTGGCGTTGCCCGAACCGACCACGGCCGGCACGCCCAGCTCGCGCGCGATGATCGCGGCGTGGCAGGTGCGGCCACCACGGTTGGTGACGATGGCCGAAGCGCGCTTCATCACCGGCTCCCAATCGGGGTCGGTCATGTCGGCGATCAGCACGTCGCCCGGCTGCACGCGGTTCATGTCTTCCAGCGTCTTGACCACGCGGGCGGTGCCCGAGCCGATCTTGGCGCCGACGGCACGGCCTTCGGCCAGCACGTTGCCGCCCTTTTCAGTCAGCGCGAAGCGCTCGATCTGGGTGGCGTGGCTGCGCGACTTCACCGTTTCCGGGCGGGCCTGCACGATGAACAGCTTGCCGCTGACACCGTCCTTGGCCCACTCGATGTCCATCGGGCGGCCGTAGTGCTTTTCGATGACCAGCGCCTGCTTGGACAGTTCCTGCACGTCCTCGTCGCTGATGGAGAAGGTGCTGCGCAGTTCGACCGGGGTGTCCTCGATCCTGACGCGCTCGCCGGGGACATCCGAATACACCATGCGGATCGCCTTGCTGCCGAGCGAGCGGCGCAGGATCGCCGGCTTGCCGGCCTGCAGGGTGGGCTTGTAGACGTAGTACTCGTCCGGGTTGACCGCGCCCTGCACGACCATTTCGCCCAGACCGAACGACGAGGTGACGAACACCACGTCGCGGAAGCCGGACTCGGTGTCCAGGGTGAACAGCACGCCGGAGGAACCGACGCCCGAACGCACCATCAGCTGCACGCCGGCGGACAGGAACACGTCCTCGTGCTTGAAGCCGTGGTGCACGCGGTAGGCGATGGCGCGGTCGTTGTACAGCGAGGCGAACACTTCCTTGACCTTGTGCACGACATCGTCGGCACCGGTGACGTTCAGGAAGGTTTCCTGCTGGCCGGCGAAGGACGCATCGGGCAGATCTTCGGCGGTGGCCGAGGAGCGCACTGCAACGGCCACTTCGCCGCCGCCGTTCTCGTCGCACAGCTGCTGGTAGGCGCTGCGGATGTCCTGGTCCAGCTGCGGCTGCAGCGGGGCATCGATCACCCAGGTGCGGATTTCCTTGCCGGCCGCGGTCAGCGCGTTGACGTCTTCGACGTCGAGCGTGGCCAGCTTGTCGAAGATGCGCTTTGACAGGTCGTTGTGGGCAATGAAGTCCTTGAAGGCTTCAGCGGTCGTGGCGTAACCGCCGGGGACGGAGACCCCCAGACCGGCAAGGTTGCCGATCATTTCGCCCAGCGACGAATTCTTGCCGCCTACGCGGGCCAGATCGCCCAGACGCAGTTCGTGCAACCACAGGATGTTCTCGTTCAAGCGCGATGCTCCGTTTGGCCATCGCCCGAGGCGGGCTGAATGGCCGCGTCCGTAGGAAGAAGCCGATATGATGCAGGTCGCAGTACCGTCGGCACAAGCTTGTGCTGCAACCATTTTCAGCTTCAGAGGGGTGAAAACCGCGTATGTCGACCATCCGTCCGGTGTTCTACGTTTCCGATGGAACCGGTATCACCGCTGAAACCATTGGGCATAGCCTGCTCACGCAGTTCACCGGGTTCAGCTTCATCACTGATCGAATGTCGTTCATCGACGACCCCGAAAAAGCCCGGGAAGCGTGTGTCCGGATCCAGGCAGCGGGGGAGCGGTACCAGGTCCGGCCCATCGTGGTGAACTCCTGCGTCGACCAGAGCCTGAGCCTGATCCTGGCCGAAAGCGGGGCCCTGATGCTGGACGTGTTCGCCCCGTTCATCGAGCCGCTGGAGCGTGAACTGGCCAGCCCGCGCCTGGCCCGGGTCGGCCAGGCCCACGGCATGGTGGACTTCGAGACCTACCATCGCCGCATCAACGCGATGAACTTCGCCCTGACCCACGATGACGGCATCGCGGTGAATTACGACGATGCGGACGTGATCCTGGTGGCGGTGTCGCGCGCCGGCAAGACGCCCACCTGCATCTACCTGGCCCTGCATTACGGGGTGCGCGCGGCCAATTACCCGTTGACCGACGAGGATCTGGAGAGCGACCGCCTGCCGCCGCGGTTGAGAAACTATCGTCGGAAACTATTTGGCCTGACCATCGATCCGGACCGGCTGCAGCAGATCCGCCAGGAGCGCCGCCCGAACTCGCGTTACGCCAACCTGGACACCTGCAAGCGCGAGGTGGCTGCGGCCGAGGTGATGTTCCAGATGGAACGGATCCCGACGCTGAGCACCACCCACACCTCGATCGAGGAGATTTCCAGCAAGGTGCTGGGCACGTTGGGGCTGCAGCGCGAGATGTATTGACTGCCCCCCCTGTAGAGCCGAGCCCACGCTCGGCTGATCTTCGGCCAGACTCCGGCGGCCCAGCCGAGCGTGGGCTCGGCTCTACAGGCATGAGCGCTGTCGGCGGGTTGGCGGCGTTTGAACGTCCCCCCTTTGGCCGGGGCCATGCAGCCCCCACGTTGTATGGCCAACGTGTAGGATCGACCCATGGCCCACGCCTCGCCCCGCACCGAACGCATTCCCCGCCTGAGTCGGCTCAGCTGGCTGATGGGCCTGTATGCCGAGAATTACCGGCATCTGGTGCGCCTGTTCGCCCCGGCCGAACTGACCGCTGGCAGCTACGTCTCCTCGGTCGGCGACGGCTTGAACGTGCGCCTGGACGTCATCGAGTGCCACCGCTATACGGTGGAGCTGCGCCTGACCTACGACCTGGCCGACCCGGTGACCGGCGAGCCGGACCCCTCGGCCTATGTGCGCCTGTACCGTGACGCCCGCCAGGCCGAGACGACCCACTGCTACGTGGGCCGCCGCTGGCAGGACACGATGGGCCTGTACCCGCCGCCGGCCGAGCTGATCAGCCACCGCATGCGGATGAACACCTTCCTCGGCAAGTGGCTGGAATACCTGGCCGAGCGCGGCCACGGCGTGGCCACCCTGCGCCGTGACCCGGAAGGCAGCGTCGCGCTGCCGGCCGAGCGCCGCCTGTCGCTGGTGCGCTGATCGGCCATAATCCGGGGCTGACCTGCCGCTGGATGCACACCCATGCCGTATACCCCAATCGTCGCCACCCTGGGCTATGTGCTCTCGCCCGATCGTCGCCAGGTGCTGATGATCCACCGCAACACCCGCCCCGGTGACCTCCACCTGGGCAAGTACAACGGCCTGGGCGGCAAGGTTGAACCGACCGAGGACGTGGCCGCCGGCATGCGCCGCGAGATCGCCGAGGAAGCGGGCATTGACTGCACGGCCATGCGCCTGCGCGGCACCATCAGCTGGCCGGGCTTCGGCAAGCATGGCGAGGACTGGTTCGGCTTCGTGTTCGTCATCGATAGCTTCGAGGGCAGTCCGCACGGCGGCAACCACGAAGGCACCCTGGAGTGGGTGGACGTGGACAAGCTGGACACGCTGCCGATGTGGGAAGGCGACCGTAATTTCCTGCCACTGGTGTTCGACGCCGACCCGCGGCCGTTCCACGGGGTGATGCCGTACCGGGACGGGCGCATGCAGAGCTGGGCGTTCAGCCGCCTCTGAGGCGATTGGGGCGCCGCTGCGCTCGCCCGGCATGGCCCGGCGCTACCGATGCAGCTGTCTCCGGGTAGCGCTGGGCAATGCCCGGCGGATTTTCGGCCCGCCTCCTCCAGGTAGCGCCGGGCCACGCCCGGCGGATTGTCGGCGCGGCGGGGTGGCTCAGCGCCGGTGCGCCAGCAGCAGGTGGAAATGCTTGTCGCGCGACTGCCCGTCGTTGCCGGTGGCTGTCTCCCGGTGGCTGCGCCAGGCCGAGACGTTGAAGCCGGACACCCGCAGCGCCAGCTCCACGGCATCGAGCTCATGCAGCTGGAAATCGGCAGCGAACGGCAGGCTGCGCATGAAGCCGGCATCGCCGAAGGCCAGGCACAGGCGGCCGCCGCGGCAGAGCACGCGCGCCAGTTCGCCCAGCACCGGGGCCAGGTTCGGCCAGAAATACAGCGTGTTGACCGCCAGTGCGGCGTCCACCGAGGCGTCGGCCACCGGCAGCACGTGGGCATCGCCGTGGCGCAGGGCAGCGCGATCGGCCAGGCCGGCACCTGCCAGATGATGGTTGCCGGCATCGACCATCGCCGTGGACAACTCGATGCCCAGGTAGCGGCTGCCGTCCGCCTGCAGCAGCAGGGGCGCGTAGGCCGCATTGCCCGGGCCGATCTCCAGTACCTGTTCGCCCGGCGCCACCGCCAGCAGGGTGATGGCGGCGCGGTTGAGCTCGCCGTTGCTGCGGTTCATCGATTCGCCCACGGCCAGTGCGGCTTCGCCGTGGGGGTGCCGCAACTGCGCGGCCAGGGTGCGTGCGTCCAGCATCGACAACGTCCATGAAGAAGGAATCGGACGTGGCGTCGGCGGGTCCGCCGGTGACCATAGCGCCGGGTCAGTGGATTGGGAAGTAGGAAAACCCCGCGTCGAGGTGATCAGCAAATGGCCAGCGTCGCAGCCCTTGAGACCAGGTTGTCCACAGGGGGTGTGGATTACGCGTGGGCAACTTTGTGGATAAGCCGCGACAGGCTCCACCCCCCTAGGCTGTCAAGATGGGTGGCGAAAAATTCACCGCCGGTGATGAGGGGTGACGTACGGGTGAAGGCCGGCTGATGCCAACGCTGTCACCGGCGGCGGCGCTCGCGGTACCCTGTCTGCCTTGATGCCCCGTGAGACCCCATGAAACGTCATTTCTCGATGCTGCGTGAGTTCCAACTGGCGGACTGGTTCACCCTGGCCAACGCCTTCTGCGGCACCGGGGCGGTATTTGCCGCCATGCGCTTCCTGCAGGACGGCGAGCGTGGCTACCTGATGTTCGGCATGGCGCTGATCCCGCTGGCCTTCATCTTCGATGCCCTCGACGGCCGCATCGCGCGCTGGCGCAAGTCCAGCTCCACTCTGGGCCGCGAGCTTGATTCGCTGTCGGATGTGATCTCCTTCGGCGTGGCCCCGGCGGCGCTGGCCTATGCCTGCGGCATGCAGGGCGGCTGGGACTGGCTGGTGCTGAGCTACTTCGTCTGCTGCGGCGTCAGCCGCCTGGCCCGCTACAACGTCACCGCCGAGGCGATGTCCGGCGACGAGGGCAAGGTCAAGTACTTCGAGGGCACGCCCATCCCGACCAGCCTGGCGCTGGTGATCGTGTTGGCCATTGCTGCCGGCACCGATGCCATCGGCCACGACCTCTGGTTCGGCCAGTGGCAGCTCGGCCCGTGGCAGCTGCACCCGATGGTGCTGCTGTTCGCGCTGTCCGGCTCGCTGATGATCAGCAAGACCCTGCACATTCCCAAGCCATGACCCAGCCCAGCGGAGGCCCGCGATGACCAGCTCGGCCCACGACGCCGGCAGCAGCGATTTCGAGAACCTGTCCCGCCAGTACTTCGGCGCCTGGGGCGATGCCCTGCGCCATGCCGCTACGGCGGGGGCACCGGCCGGCGATGACCCGGGCAGCTGGCAGCGCCTGTTCGACTGGTGGGCCCAGCTGCTGCCCGAACAGGGACAGGGCGCGCCGGAAGATGCGCTGCGCCGCTTCCGCGAGCAGGCCGGGAGCTGGTACGGCACCATGCAGGAAGTGGCCGCACGATTCGCCGGCCGCGATGCCAGCAGTGCCGACGTGGCCCAGGCCTGGCGCGAAGCCGTGCAGGGGCAGGGCGACGGCATGCTGCAGTGGATGCTGCAGGGTGCACGCGGCAGCACCCAGGCCGGTGCCGCGCTGCCCGAGTTCGCCGCGTGGCTGCAGCAGTGGCAGGTGCAGGCCGGCCCCTGGCTGCAGAGCCCGGCCTTCGGCCCCGGCCGTGAGCACCAGGCGCGCTGGCAGACCCTGCTGCGCGCGCAGGAGGAATACCAGCAGCATTCGCGCGCCTACGTGGACCAGATCAAGCAGGCGCTGGAAGAGGCCTTCGATCTGTTCGAAAAGCGCCTGGCCGAGCACGAACAACCGGGCAGTCAGTTGACCAGTGCGCGGGCGATGTTCGACCTGTGGATCGAGGTGGCCGAAGAGGCCTACGCCAAGGTCGCCCTGTCCGAGGCGTTCCAGCAGGTCTACGCCTCGCTCGGCAACGCGCAGATGCGCCTGCGTGCCGGCCTGCAGCGCGAGGTCGAGCAGGTGAGCGAGCGCATCGGCCTGCCCACGCGCAGCGAGATGGATGCCGCCCACCGACGCATCGCCGAGCTGGAGCGCAGCCTGCGCCGCCTGCAGGCGCAGGTGGCCGTGCTGGTCGGGACCGCCGAGGTCGACCCGGTGGCACAGCCCGCGCCGGCCAGGGTGAAGCCGGCCGCACGCAAGCCCGCGAAGAAGGCCGCGCCGGCGAAGAAATCCGCTGCGCCCAAGCCGCCTGCCAAGAAGGCGGCAACAGAGAAGACGCCGGCGAAGCCCGCCTCACGCCGCACCACCGCGCGGAAATAACGACCGATGAAAGGACCGCTGGGCTTCAACGCCGATGACCTGATGCAGGAAACCCTGGCCATGCAGCGCAAGCTGATGGAAGGGCTGAAGCTGCTGCCGCAGGTAGAGGACGTGGACTATGGCGCCACTGCGCGCGAGGAAGTCTGGCGCGACGGCAAGGTGGTGCTGTACCGCTTCGTGGGCGAGCAGGCGCCGACCCGCAGGCCGCCGCTGCTGATCGTCTACGCGCTGGTGAACCGGCCGTACATGGTCGACCTGCAGGCCGACCGTTCGCTGGTGCAGAAGCTGCTGGCGCTGGGCCAGGACGTGTACGTGCTGGACTGGGGCTACCCGGACCGCTCCGAGCGCTTCCAGACCCTGGAGGACTACCTGCTGCGCTACATCGATGGCGCGGTGGATGCGCTGCGCGCGCGCAGCGGTGGCCCGGTGGACATGCTGGGCATCTGCCAGGGCGGCGTGTTCGCGCTGTGCTATGCCGCGCTGCGCCGGCAGAAGCTGGGCAGCCTGATCACCATGGTCACCCCGGTCGATTTCCACACTGCCGACAACATGCTCTCGCACTGGGCGCGGCAGGTGGACGTGGACCTGCTGGTGGACACGCTGGGCAACATCCCGGCCGACTTGATGAATGCCAGCTACCTGATGCTCAAGCCGTTCCGCTTGAACGTGCAGAAGTACGTAGGCCTGCTCGACATCCTCGACGACAAGGCGGCGCTGGAGGATTTCCTGCGCATGGAGAAGTGGATCTTCGATTCGCCAGACCTGGCGGGCGAGGCGTTCCGTGACTTCATCAAGCAGTTCTACCAGGGCAACGGGCTGGTGAACGGCACGGTGCGGATCGGCGAGGAAGCGGTGGATCTGTCGCAGGTGACGCTGCCGGTGCTGAACATCTACGCCGAGCAGGACCACCTGGTGCCGCCGGATGCCTCGCGCGCGATGCGCGGGCGCCTGGGTACCGACGACTACACCGAATCCAGTTTCCGCGGCGGGCATATCGGCATCTACGTGTCCGGCCGCGCGCAGCGCGAAGTGCCGGCGACGATCGATGGCTGGCTGAAGGCCCGCGACCTGTAGGGTCGAGCCATGCTCGACTGCTTTGGGGGAATGATGACGTACCGTATTCCGCTGATCCTCGCCGCACTGCTGTCAGCGCCACTCGCCCACGCCGCGCCCGGCGCGCAGGCGCAGCGCGAGATCGCGCAGCTGATCGGCAGCCTCGATGGCGCGCAGTGCAGGTTCCAGCGCAATGGCAGCTGGCACGACGCGGCCGAGGCGCGTGCGCACCTGCAGCGCAAGTACGACTACCTGCTGAAAAAGAACAAGGTGGACAGCGCCGAGCAGTTCATCGAGCGCGCCGCCAGCCAGAGCAGCATGAGCGGCAAGGCCTATCGCATCCGGTGCCCGGGACAGGCTGAACAGACCGCCGCCGCCTGGTTCGGCGCCCGCCTGCAGGCCCTGCGTCAACGCACGCCGTAGACATACCCGCGGTGTAGAGTCGGGCCACGCTCGACTGCTCTTTCTGGTTCCCGAGGAGGTGCCACCATGAACACCACGCCACGCACGCTGTCGCGTTCGTTGAACGATCGGATGATCGCCGGCGTGATGGGCGGCATTGCCCATCGCTTCGGCTGGAACCCCACCCTGGTACGGATCCTGTTCGTGCTGGTTTCGATCGGTTCGGCCGCTTTCCCCGGCATCCTGGTCTACCTGATCCTGTGGCTGCTGATCCCGAACGAGGCCGATTGAACGCCGGCTCGCGGCCCTGGCCGGTCTGGCTGCGCGCGCTGCAGGTGCTGGGCGCGGCCTGGACCCTGCCAAATACGCTGATCGGCGTGATCGGCGGGCTGGCCGGCCTGCTGGGCGGGGCGAAGCTGCGCTGGAGCGGCCGCGATTGTGCGCTCATCTTCGACCACTGGCCGTGGGGGCCGGGCGGGGCGATCACCCTGGGCAACGTGATCCTGCATACCGGCCACGACTTGGGCATATCCTGCCGGACCTACGCGCACCAGGCGGGGTGGGGCGTGGAGCCGCTGATCCGGCTGGATGACCATGAGCGGGCGCACGTGTACCAGTACCTGGTGCTGGGCCCGCTGTACCTGCCGGTGTACCTGCTGTGCGGGGGCGTGAGTGCGCGTAATCCGTTCGAGCGGGCGGCGGATCACTACGCCCGGTTCGGGCATGGCTGGTGGCCGTAGTTTCCAGCCAATGGCGCAGCCCCTCGTGGCTGGGGCCGGTAGAGTCGACTGTCAGTCGACTGGCATTGCGAGTTGGGCCGGCGGGGTGGGTTCGATCCCGCGAACCCACCCCGCCCGGCCCCTGACAGTTGCCGTGCGTCCAGCCACGGAAAAGAAAAAGAACAGCAGAAGTGGGTCGCGCGCTGCGGTTGCTTGTGTGGAGCCGAGCTCGCGCACGGCTTGCCGTTGCCCCGCGAAAGGCAGCCGAGCATGGGCTATGCCGGTCGTCCTGACCGGCACCCTTCGGGCCGTCGCCATGGGCGACGTTGGCAGCGGCTCCTGCCGCTGCCATCGGCTCTACAGGAAGCAAAGAGCGGCCGGCCAGGCTGCTTTGCTTTTGATCCTCTTTTTCTTTTCCGTGGGTGGCGGACGCCGCAGCCATCTGGATGCCGCAGCCAAGCCCCCAGGGACGGGTTCACGGCGTCCCCCTCGAATCCGACCCGACCGCCCAGCGCGACGGTTTTGCGATTGATTGACCCACTTCCGCCACGCACGAGGGGCTGCGCCGTTGGCTGGAAACCCCCGTTTGTTAGTCGAAGGTTAAAGATCCGTAAGCGTTCTGCAGTGATCGGGCAGTCATCTGCATGCAACCGATCGTCATTAGCCTTCGTGACGTTCCAGTCAGCTTGGTCGCGGTAAGCTCTACCCCGATGAGCTCGCAAGTACCGCTCATCCTGTGCAGTACGCAGTAGCAATTTGGAGGAAGACATCACATGGCAATTGTTCTCTATGTCGGTGGTAGCAAGGATGGCGAGAAGGGCGTGGTGCCCTACGGCTTCAGCAAATCCCGCGCCGACACCGCGCTGGGGCCGGAGTTCTACACCGAGCGGTTCATGGAACTGCAGGGTGTCGGCAAAGTCCGGTTGATGGCCCTGGAAAGCCTGCGCGACGACATCGTCATGCAGCGCGCCGCCCGCCACTACCGTTGACCCCGTAACACGCGGCAGGGCGCGCCCATCATCGCGCGCCCGCGCCGGCATCCCAGCCCCCCTCGCCAGGATGCCGGCGTCCCGACCGGCCGCCGGAGGCTGAATCCCGCCCCCTGTCAACGCCTTGTCCCGCTTGGTCGTGGGTTGCCAGAATGGGGCCTTCCCGTAATGCGGCCCAGACCTGAAGCAATGCACGACGCCAAGAACGCCAAGAGCGCGCTCGCCCAGCAGATCGCCCAGACCATCGCCGACGAGATCGGTGCCCAGTCCGCCCAGGTGCGTGCCGCCGTCGGCCTGCTCGACGAGGGCGCCAGCGTTCCGTTCATCGCCCGCTACCGCAAGGAAGTCACCGGTGGTCTGGACGACACCCAGCTGCGCAACCTGGAAACCCGCCTGACCTACCTGCGCGAGCTGGAAGACCGCCGCGCCGCCGTGCTGGCCAGCATCGGCGAGCAGGGCAAGCTGAGCGACGAACTGCGCAACGACATCCTCGCCGCCGATACCAAGAGCCGCCTGGAAGATCTGTACCTGCCGTACAAGCCCAAGCGCCGCACCCGCGCGCAGATCGCCCGCGAGGCCGGGCTGGAGCCGCTGGCCGATGGCCTGCTGGGCGACCCGACGCAGGATCCGCAGGTGTTCGCGGCCACCTTCGTCGACACCGACAAGGGCGTGGCCGATACCAAGGCCGCGCTGGAAGGCGCCCGCGCGATCCTGATGGAGCGCTGGGGCGAAGATGCCGCGCTGGTCGGCGAACTGCGCACCTGGCTGGGCGAGGGCGGCGTGATCCGCGCCCGCGTGGCCGAGGGCAAGGAAAACGAAGGCGCCAAATACCGCGATTATTTCGAACACGCCGAGTCGCTGGCGAAGATTCCCTCGCACCGCCTGCTGGCGCTGTTCCGCGCGCGCCGCGAAGAGATCCTGTTCCTGGAACTGGACCCGGGCAGCGATGCCGAGGCTGGCCACCAGTACGCCGAAGGGCGCGTGGCGCGCAAGGCCGGCATCGCCGACCAGGGCCGCGCCGCCGACCGCTGGCTGCTCGATGCCTGCCGCCTGACCTGGCGCGCCAAGCTGCACACGCACCTGCTGCTGGACCTGTTCAACCAGGCGCGCGAGAAGGCCGAGGCCGATGCGATCGCCGTGTTCGGCGACAACCTCAAGGATCTGCTGCTGGCCGCGCCGGCCGGGCCGAAGACCGTGCTCGGCCTCGATCCGGGCATCCGCACCGGCTGCAAGATCGCCGTGGTCGATGCCACCGGCAAGCTGGTGGCGACCGAGACCATCTACCCGCACGAGCCGCGCCGGCAGTGGGATCAGTCGCTGCAGACGATCGAGCAGCTGTGTGCGAAGCACAACGTCGAGCTGATCGCGATCGGCAACGGCACCGCCAGCCGCGAGACCGACAAGCTGGCCGGTGAGGCGATCAAGGCCGCCGGCAACCCGAAGCTGCAGAAGGTGGTGGTCAGCGAAGCCGGTGCTTCGGTGTACTCGGCGTCCGAATTCGCGGCCAAGGAGTTCCCCAGCCTGGACGTGTCGCTGCGTGGCGCGGTGTCGATCGCCCGCCGCCTGCAGGACCCGCTGGCCGAACTGGTCAAGATCGAACCGAAGGCGATCGGCGTCGGCCAGTACCAGCACGACGTGGACCAGTACCGCCTGGCGCGGGCACTGGATGCGCGCGTGGAGGACTGCGTGAACGCCGTCGGCGTGTACGTCAATACCGCCTCGGCCGCGTTGCTGTCGCGCGTGTCCGGCCTGTCGTCGACGGTGGCCGAGAACATCGTGCGCCATCGCGATGACAACGGCCCGTTCAAGCGCCGCAAGGATCTGTTGAAGGTTGCGCGGCTTGGCGATAAGACGTTCGAGCAGTGCGCCGGCTTCCTGCGCATCGCCGATGGCGACCAGCCGCTGGATGCCTCGGCCGTGCACCCGGAAGCCTATCCGGTGGTCGAGCGCATCGTCGCCAGTACCGCGCGCCCGATCAAGGCGCTGATCGGTGATGGCAGCTTCCTCCGAGGCCTGAAGGCCGAACAGTTCACCGACGCGACCTTCGGCGTGCCGACCGTGCGCGACATCCTCAAGGAACTGGAAAAGCCGGGCCGCGATCCGCGTCCGGAGTTCAAGGCTGCGCGCTTCGCCGAGGGCGTCGAGGACATCAAGGACCTGCGCGAAGGCATGGTGCTGGAAGGCGTGGTCAGCAACGTGGCGGCCTTCGGTGCGTTCGTCGACATCGGCGTGCACCAGGACGGACTCATCCACATCTCCGCGCTGTCGGACACTTTCGTCAAGGACCCGCGCGACGTGGTCAAGGCCGGCGACATCGTCAAGGTGAAGGTGCTGGAGGTGGACGTGCCGCGCAAGCGCATCGCCCTGACCCGGCGCCTGGGCGACACCCCCGGCCAGGCCACCAGCCGGCCGGGCCAGCGCGAGGAGCGTGGGCAGGGGCAGGGGCCGCGCCGCGATGCAGACGGTCCTAACCGTGGCCAGAACCGCGGGCAGGGCAATGGCGGCCGTCCGGCGCAGTCGGCGCCACCGGCCAACAATGCCTTGGCCGACGCCTTCGCCCGCGCCAGGCGCAGCTGAGTCCGGCACCCCTCCAGGCGCTCGCCTGCGAGGGGGGGACTTGTCGGGGTTCCCCCGCAGTGCGCACACTTGCGCCCAAGGGGGCCATCGGGCCGTCCCGTCGTCGCCGGGGAGGGCCGTGGCGCCAATCGTTCCCGTCAGCTTCCATCAGGGTTGCAGCCTTGCGCTGCGGCCCGCGCGCGCCTGCGCGCAGGGCAGGGAGAGCTGATGGGCGGCCCCGGCAACAACGAAGGCAACCTGGTCGAGCGGCGCCTGGTGGAGCTGGCCGAAGACCGCCGCCGCCTGGCGATGATCATCGAAGGCACCGCAGCGGGCACCTGGGAGTGGAACGTGCAGACCGGCCAGATGCGCATCAACGCGCGCTGGGCCGAAATCGTCGGCTATCGCCAGGAAGAACTGGAACCGGTGAACCAGGATACGTTCCAGGCGCTTGTGCATCCTGATGACCTGGCCCGTTCCGATGCCGCGCTGGAGGAGCACTTCCGCGGGCACACCGACCACTATGCGTGCCTGCTGCGCATGCGCCACAAGGACGGCCGCTGGATCTGGATCCACGACCGCGGGCGCGTGTTCGAGCGGGACGGTCAGGGCCGCCCGGTGTGGATGGCCGGCGCCCACGATGATGTGACCGAGCTGCAGCAGGCCCGGCAGGACGCAGCGGAAATGCGCCAGCGGCTGCAGGCGCTGGTTGATGCATCCGACGAAGTGGCGGTGATGGCTACCGACCCGCAGGGCATGATCACCCTGTTCAACAGCGGCGCCGAGCGCCTGCTGGGCTATACGGCCGATGACGTGGTGGGCCGGGTCGACCCGGGCGTTTTCCACGAGCCCGACGAGATCGCCGTCTTCCTGGCACCGCTGGCCGATGCCGAAGGGCGCCTGCCGACCGTCTTCCAGGCCCTGGCCGCGCAGGCCCAGGGCCGCACGTTCTCACGGCAGTGGACCTTCCTGCGCAAGGATGGCCAGCGCCGCCAGGTGCGGCTTTCGATCAGCCGCATGGACGGTGCCGACGGGCAGTGCATCGGTTACGTCGGCATGGCCATCGACATCACCGAGATGCAGCAGGCGCGTGCCGACGCGCGTCTGGCCGCGGAAAAGTTCGCCGGTGCGTTCACCTCGGCGGCGCTGGGCATGGCCCTGGTCTCGCTGGAAGGGCGCTGGCTGGACGTCAACAATGCGCTGTGCCGGATCCTGGGCTACCCGCGCGAAGAGCTGCTGCAGGTGGATTTCCAGCGTCTGACCCATCCGGCCGACCTGCAGACCGATCTGGCGCTGGTGCAGGACCTGCTGGCCGGCCGGCGCAACTACTACCACCTGGAAAAGCGTTACCTCAACCGCGATGGCAACACCATCTGGGCGCGCCTGTCGGTCTCGCTGGTGCGCAACGAGCGCGGCGAGCCGCTGCATTTCGTGTCGCAGATCCAGGACGTCACCGCCCAGCGCAGCAGCGAGCAGCGCCTGTACGAAACCGAGCAGCGCAGCCGCATCACCCTGGATGCGGTGGCCGACCTGGTGCTGAGCGTGACCCTGGAAGGACGTATCGAGTACGCCAACGCTGCGGCCGTGCGCATCCTGGCGGGTGACAACGCGCTGGCCCTGGCCGGCCACAACGTGCAGGACGTGCTGTCGCTGACCACCGAATACGCGCCCGGCTCGGTGCTGGATGTGGCCGTGCTGCTGGATCCGGACAGCAACGCGGTGGACCTGCATGCCGACCTGCTGATGCGGCTGGGCGCGGCCACGGTGCCGGTGGACCTGACCCGCGCCTGGCTGCGCGATGACGAAGGCCAGGTGCGTGGCGCGGTGTGGGTGCTGCGCGACGATACCCAGCAGCGCGCCCGCCAGCGCGAGGCACGCCACCTGGCCGAGATCGATCCGCTGACCGAGCTGGGCAACCGCCGCGGCTTCGAGGCGCACCTGCAGCAGGCGATCACCCGCGTCGAGCGCACCGGCCAGGCGGCCTCGCTGATGTTCATCGACCTGGACCGTTTCAAGCCGGTCAACGATACCTGGGGTCACCTGGCCGGCGATGCCGTGCTGTGGGCGGTGGCCAGCGTGCTGCGTCATGGCGTGCGCGATTCGGACATCGTGGCGCGGCTGGGCGGCGACGAATTCGCGGTCATCCTGCCCGGCTGTGGCCCGCGCCGGGCCGCGCGCATCGGCCGCGAACTGCTGCAGACCCTGGCCGCGCTGTCCATTCCGTGGGATACGGCACGGCTGCGGATCGGCGCCAGCATCGGCATCGCGCCGCTGGAGGCGGGCATGACGGTGGACGAGGCGGTGGCGTCGGCCGACGCCCAGTGTTACCGGGCCAAGGCCATGGGCCGCAACAACGTGCAGGTGCAGGGCGAGCTGGGCGAACTGCCCGGCGAGGACAACGACGCGGGCTGAACCGGTGCGTATCGCACGAGGATTGATGGCGTCTCAATCTGTGAGAGGGCGGGGCGGAACAATCGCCCCATCGCCACCTCGACAGGGAGTTGCCATGAGCCGTTGGAACACACAGATCGTCGGCGCCTACGCGCCCGCCTGCATTGGCTGGCTGCTGGCGCTGGCCGGTGGCCTGCGCCTGGAGCAGCTTCGCCTCGATCCCTTGGCACAGGCGCTGGTGCCGGTCCTGCAGTGGGGCGTGGCCAGCGCACTGCTGGCCACCCTGGGCTGCATCATCGGCGCCAGCGCAGTGCTGTGGCGTAATGGGCGCCGCTGACCACGCATCTGTAGAGTCGGGCCATGTTCGACTGTTTTCCTCTACGAATGACGAGGTCACCGATGTTTGCCTGGGACGAAACCGCGTTTCTTGAATTGTTCGGCGTCGTACCGCGGGTGGACACGTCCGAGGGTATCGACGTGCTGGTCGCCCATGCACAGGGCAGCGTGAAGCTGCAGCTTGGCTTCAATGCGCTCACCGGCGATGTACGCGTGCAGGTATTCGCAGCAGGGCAGGGCGAACCGCTGTTCGACGGTCGCCTGGCATCCAGTCCGGGCGCCCGCGTCGTCCGCAATGCGGGGGCCGAGTTCGTGGAGATCGGTGGTGCCGGCAGCTGGCCGCATGCGCGTGGCTACGACATGCAGCAGCCCTTGGAGCATGGGCTGCGCGTGTACGTCTCGCCCGCGTTGATGGTCAAGACGTTCGGTCCGTAGCGTCAGCGCAGTACCGGCTCCACATCCACCAGCCGCACGTCATGCATCTGGTCGAGGTAGGCCTCGTAGTACCACTTGTGTGACGCACCGACGATGGCCAGCATGCGCGTGCCCGGGTACCGGCCCAGCACGTCGCGGATGTTGGCGACCATGCGCAGGTTGCGGGTTTCCCAGTAGCCCACGTAGTTGCGGCCAAAGCCCTCCGGTGACGGCTCGACCAGGGCGGCGCCGAAATCGCTGTCGTAGACGCTCTGTGCGGTCTCCGGGGAGTTCTCGTGGCGATAGAGCGCCAGCAGTCCGCCCGGCTGGTTCACATTGTCCTCAAAGGGGGCGGAGGCGGCGCTGCGCGCTTTGCCGGCGGGGTTGTCCCAGGCGCCGCGGAGGGCCTTGGCGAACGCTTTCTGCTGTTCCTCGGGCGTATCCGTATCGGCGGTGTGGTCATCCACAGACCACAGCCGCTCCAGCCCCAGCCGTGCGGCCAGTTGGGCGGCGACCAGGTTCACCTCGTCCTTGCGCAGCACGCGTGCGTCGAGGAAGGCGACCAGTTCCGGGGTCAGGCTGTCGGACGCGCGGCGTTCGCTGCTGGGCAGGCGCAGCCACTGCACGATGGCCGAACCGCGTTCGCCGGCGGCCAGGGCCACCGCAGCCAGCCTGCGCCGCTGTGCCGGCGTGGCGTCCTTCGGCCATGTGGCGAGCAGACGCTCCATTTCGGCACTGGCGCCGGGCACATCCAGTCCGGTCGCCGCCTCGGCCGGTGCGGTGTCGACGCAGTAGCTACTCACGCTGTCGGCATAGCGGGCCGGGCTGCGGCGCATGAAGTCGCACTGCAGGCCGGAGACGTTCTCCACTGCGATGGCCGTGGGCTGCCACGCCTGCAGGCGCTCCAGCAGCGGTTCCAGCATCGCCGGCTGGAACGCGTCGGGCAGGGTGGAAAGATGCGGGCTGCCCAGAACCAGGACGTCATTCAAGCGGCCGGCGGGTGGTCCCTTGTGCTCGCCAGGATGGAAGGCGGAGCGGTAGGGTGCATCGGCGGCGCCGGCGGCGGCACTGCACAGGCTCAACAGCAGAACACAGGCACGACGTTTGAACATGGGCTTCTCCCTGCAATGGATGCATCCGTGATGACGATGATCCTGCACGCAGCACCGCGCAAAGGAATCCCCCGTTGGTCATTGCAACCTTCCGGCCGCTGCCTGCATCGCAGCCAGGCGTGGCATGGGCCACAATGGACGTTGCAACCTGGAACGAACGACGACATGGACGCCGCACTCCCCATCGTGACGATCGCCGCACTGTTCGGTGCGATCATCGGCTTTGTCGGGCCGCTGGGCTGGCGCTGGCAGCTGCTGCGGCTGTCGCCGGTGTTGCTGCTGCCGCTTGCCCTGCATGTCCTGCAGACCGCGCCGTGGTTCTTTGGCGGCGGCGGCAACTGGGTGACTGCGGCACTGCTGGTCTGGGTGGGCAGTCTCGGTTATCTGCCGGCGGTGCTGGCCATCGCCGTGCTGCGCTGGATGATGTGGCGGCAACGCTGACCGCGGAGGAACATGATGCTGGTAAGGGCAGGCACTCTGGACGAAGCCCTGCAGGTGCTGCAGGGCGTGGGTGAGCTGGGCCAGGGGTGCACGCATGCCACCTACATGCAACGCCTGGCCGGCCGTCGCCACCTGGTGCTGGTGGCCGAGCAGGGCGGTGAGCTGGTCGGCTTCAAGGTCGGCTATGCGCTGGACCGCCGGCGTTTCTACAGCTGGGTCGGCGGCATCCATCCGGCACATCGCCGCCAGGGCATCGCCCAGGCCCTGCTGGAAACCCAGCAGCGCTGGGCTGCCGCGCAGGGCTACGACAGTATCGAGGTGAAGACCTCGCAGGCCTTCCCGCAGATGGTGGCCTTGCTGGAGCGCAACGGCTACCAGCCCCAGGGCGAGGCCGAGGGCAAGCTGCTATATCGCCGGGTGCTGTGAAGACGCGGGAACTGCAAATGACCCTAAAGGCCGCGACCTGCCGGCCGATAACCTGACTGGATCCCGCTCCTGTCCCTCGCTGCTGGACTCCAGGCTGCCCCGACGGGCGGTCCGTGCTGTGTGTACCGCCTTCCGCAGTCCGCAGTCCGCAGTCCAGAGCTTTACGCACACAACGAACAAGGACGCTTCCCCGCGCGTCTGCAAGTCCAGGCAATTGATGGCCCCGCCGGGCACCCGCCCGCCGGATTGCATTTCATTGGACTCCGAGGAACCCACGATGCTGATGCCAGGCTTCACGGCGGGTGAGCAGACACCGGCCGACCCGCACTCCCGTTTTTCGCCCTGGCGCGTGATGCTGGGCGCGCTGGGCGGTCATCGCACCTCCACCGAGCTGTCCGCGCAGGATCACCGCCAGGATGAGCTGGCCGCGCAGGTGGCTGCGCTGCATCGCGTGCAGGCGGTCATCGAATTCGCGCTGGACGGCACCATCCTGCAGGCTAACGACAACTTCCTGCAGGCGGTGAGCTACCGCCTGGACGAGATCCAGGGCCAGCATCATTCCCTGTTCGTCGATCCCGAACATGCACGCAGCGCGGAGTACCGCGAGTTCTGGGCGCGGCTGGCGCGCGGCGAGTTCGACGCCGGCCAGTACCGGCGCTTCGGCAAGGGTGGGCGCGAGATCTGGATCCAAGCCTCGTACAACCCGGTGCTGGATCGCCAGGGGCGGCCGTACAAAGTGGTGAAGTTCGCCACCGACATTACGGCGCAGAAGCTGCAGGCCGCCGATTCGGCAGGCCAGCTGGCGGCGATCGACAAGTCGCAGGCGGTCATCGAGTTCAGCCTGGATGGACGCATCCTGTCGGCCAACGCCAACTTCCTGGCTGCCACCGGCTACACGCTGGACGAGGTCCGCGGCCAGCACCATTCCCTGTTCGTCGAACCCGACCACCGTGGGAGTGCCGAGTACCGGCACTTCTGGGAAAAGCTTGGCCGCGGCGAGTACGACGCCGGGCAGTACCGGCGGCTGGGCAAGGGCGGGCGCGAGGTCTGGATCCAGGCGTCTTACAACCCGATCCTCGACATGAACGGCCGCCCGTTCAAGGTGGTGAAGTACGCGACCGACATCACTGCCCAGGTGCACGAGAACCAGGCCACCCAGCGCGCCGTCGCGCAGACCCGCGAAGTGGTGGCGGCGGCAAAACAGGGCGATCTGACCCACCACGTGGACATGACCGACAAGCGCGGCCCCATCGCCGAGCTGTGCGAGGGCGTCAATGCGCTGGTGGAGGCGATGGCCGGCATCCTCGGCCAGATCAAGTTGGCCGCCGACACCATTGCGGTGGGCGCGAGCGAGATCGCGCAGGGCAACAGCGATCTGTCCCAGCGCACCGAGCAGCAGGCGGCCTCGCTGGAAGAAACGGCGGTGTCGATGAAGGGCCTGGCCGACACCGTGCAGCGCACTGCCACCAACGCACGCCAGGCCAGTGAACTGGCCGGCGGCGCGGCGGACGTGGCCGCGCGCGGCGGCACCGTGGTACATGAAGTGGTCTCGACCATGGCGGTGATCAACGCCTCCTCGCGCCGCATCGTCGACATCATCGGGGTGATCGACGGCATTGCGTTCCAGACCAACATCCTCGCGTTGAACGCGGCGGTGGAAGCGGCACGCGCGGGCCAGCATGGTCGTGGTTTCGCCGTGGTGGCCACCGAGATCCGCGAGCTGTCGCAGCGTTCGGCCAGCGCGGCCAAGGAGATCAAGCAGCTCATCGACGCATCGGTGGCCAATGTCGGCGCCGGCACCGCGCAGGTGGAAAGCGCCGGGCGCACCATGGATGAGATCGTGCGCGACGTACGCCGTGTCAGTGATCTGATGACCCAGATCAGCACGGCGGCCCAGCAGCAGAGCGATGACATCCAGCAGATGAACCAGGCCGTCGACCTGATCGACCAGGGCACGCAGCAGAACGCGGCACTGGTGGAAGAGGCCTCGGCGGCGGCACGCAGCATGGAGGAACAGTCCGCGCAGCTGCTGCAGACGGTGGCCGGGTTCCGGGTTGATGTGGGGCAGGGTAGTGCGACGGCACTGCGCACGCCGATGCTGCGGGTGGTCCACTGAAGCCGGGGGATGAGCCTTCAGATACGCAAAAGGCCAGATCGATGACCTGGCCTTTTGTTCAATGGTGCCGGTGAAAGGACTCGAACCTTCATGGGGTTACCCCCGGCTGATTTTGAGTCAGCTGCGTATACCATTCCGCCACACCGGCAGCAGCGGGCTAGTGTAACCGAGCCCGGCGGACCTTCATAGAGGCCTGTTCGGACAGGGCCAGAAGCCCGCCGTCCTGCCGGCAATGGCTGGCTGATGGCTATACTGGATCGGCTTAACAGGTGGGGGGAGGCCCCATGGCGGCGTTGCAGGATCTGCGCGTGTTGGTGGTCGAAAACGACGAAATGAGTGCGGCCCTGCTGCAGATGCAGCTGGTGCAGGCCGGCGCCGTGGTCGTCGGCCTGGCGGCGACGGTTGCTGATTCGCTGCGCCTGCTGCAGGAAACCTCGCCGGACGTGGCACTGCTGGACTACCGGCTGGCCCGAAACGAAACCAGTGAGCCGGTCGCCGCGGCGCTCGCTGCAGCGGGCGTGCCCTTCGTGCTGGCCACCGGCATGACCGCCGAGCAGCTGCCTGCATCGATGCGCGACGGCGTGCTGCTGGTGAAACCCTATCTGTCGGTGGATCTGTCGCAGGCCCTGCTGCGCGCGGTCGGCCGTACCGGCGCGCGGGCCTGAGGGCAGTCTTCCGGCTCAGGCCGCTTCTTCGTAGACGTAACGCAGATCCTCGCGGTCATCGAGGATGGCGTACTGCGTGGCCAGCTGGTCCGGATCGGGATTGAGCCAGGCGTCCAGGTGTTCGCGACGGATCGGTACCACGCCGCGGTCATGGCCGGCGGCAGCCACGTCGGCCGACGGTGCGTCGGTGATCGCAGCGAAGGACAGCAGGCGCCCCTCCGGTCCTTCCCATTCGGCCCACAGGCAGGCCAGCAACAGGTCGCGCGGTGGGTCGGGGCGGAATTCCAGGACCACGTCCTGTTCCTTTTCATCGGCACCCAGGCTGCGACCGGCGATGGCGTGGCGCGGCACATGCTCGTAGAACGCACTGACCACCACCACGCCATGGCGCAGGCCGAAGGCGCCGCGCCAGTAGCCTTCCAGGCTGTCGCGGCGCGCGTTGTAGGTGCCCGGGTACAGCACGTCGTTGCGTGCGGGCTTGTCCGGCAGGCGGCACTGGTAGCGCATCGGCTTGATGACCCGCTGTCCGTTCTCGCTGACCATCACCGGTGCGTACGTGCCGGGAAAGATGCGGTTGTCGCGCGGCAGCAGCTGCACGCGGTGCAGGTCGTCCAGGCGGGCCTGTGCGCGCTCGATGCGGTTGCTGGCCACGCGCAGGTCGTTGCGTGCCTTCTGCGTGGGCCGCGTGGCCAGGGTGGCGTTGGCGATGTCGCGCCGTTCGCCCTGCTTCAGCAGTTCGGTCTGCAGCGTCTGCTGCTCCTCGGCATGCCATTGCTGGATCTTCGCCACGATGTCGCGGCCCTCTTCGGTGCGTGCGCTGGCAAAACCATCGTCCATGGCTTTGGGTGTCTTCGGCCGCTTCTTGCCGGGATCGTGTGCGTACAGCTCGGCGAATTCTTCCAGCGACAGGACGGCGCCGTACTCACGGACAAGCTTGGCGTAGTCGGCGCGGATCAGGGCGGAATAGCACATGGGCGTTCTATGGGCGAAGGTCGCAGCGGCTGCGACGAGACTGCGGCAGGATAGCCCGACACCCGGGAGATGACGCATGAACGATTCGACGACCTGCCAGTTCCGCGATGGCGTGCCGACCGTTGAGGATTACTGCCAGCTGCGCCTGCTGGCGGGGCTGAGCGCCAAGACCGCCGAGGCAGCCATCCGCGCGCTGCCCAATACCCTGTTCGGGGTCTGCGCGTATCAGGGCAGCGAACTGGTGGCGATGGGGCGGATCGTCGGCGATGGTGGCTGCCACCTGCAGGTGTGCGATATCGCTGTCGTGCCCCGGTTGCAGGGGCAGGGCCTGGGCAAGGAGGTGATGCGGCGGCTGGACGCCTGGATGCAGGCAACGCTGCCGCCTTCGGCCTATGTGAGCCTGCTGGCCGATGGTGAGGCACACCGCCTGTATGCGCAGTTCGGGTTTGCACCGACCGCGCCGGCCTTGATCGGGATGTGCCGGCGGTTCTGAACGGAATGCCTGGATCGCAGGCAAAGAAAAACCCCGGCCGAGGCCGGGGTCTTCAAGAATTGGCGTCCCCACGGGGATTCGAACCCCGGTCGCCACCGTGAAAGGGTGATGTCCTAGGCCTCTAGACGATGGGGAC